>CANSWW010000272.1 GCA_947650845.1 uncultured Lachnospiraceae bacterium | reverse complement strand
AAATTTAAGCCGGAACGGATATTAAATTAAGGATTATTCTGGGTAGGCTTGGTAGGTATTGTGATGGGCAGCGATTCGGATCTGCCTGTGATGAGCAAGGCGGCGGAGATTCTGGAGCGGTTCGGCGTGGAGTATGAGATGACGATTATTTCGGCCCACCGGGAGCCGGATGTCTTTTATGAGTATGCGAAAAGCGCGGAGGAAAAGGGCTTCCGGGTCATCATCGCCGGGGCCGGCATGGCGGCGCATCTGCCAGGGATGTGCGCGGCGATTTTCCCGATGCCGGTGATCGGCGTCCCGATGCACACCAAATCGCTGGGCGGCGTGGATTCCCTGTACTCGATCGTGCAGATGCCCTCGGGGATCCCGGTGGCGACGGTGGCGATTAACGGCGGCGCTAACGCGGGGATCCTGGCGGTGAAAATGCTGGCTATCTCGGACGGGGAGCTGCTGGCAAAATTAAAGGAGTATACCGCGGAGATGAAGGCCGGCGTAATAAAAAAAGCGGACAGGCTGGCCGACCTTGGTTATAAGGGGTATATGGAGCAGAACTGAATAAAACAGCAGGAGCCCGGAAAACGCCGGAAGGGTTTCGGGACGCGAAAGCGGCCAGAAACCCTTCCAGACCCGGGGCGTTTGCAGGGCGGATGCGGGACTTAAATTAGGAGGTAAGGATATGCTGGATTACAAGAGCGCCGGTGTGGACATCGAGGCCGGCTACCGCTCGGTGGAGTTAATGAAGCAACATGTAGCGTCGACGATGCGGCCGGAGGTGTTAGGCGGCCTGGGCGGCTTTTCGGGCGCTTTTTCCATGGGCGCGTTCAAAAATATGGAAAGGCCTACCCTGCTGAGCGGCACGGACGGCGTGGGGACGAAGCTGAAGCTGGCTTTTTTGATGGACAAGCACGATACCGTAGGGATTGACTGCGTGGCGATGTGCGTCAACGACGTGGCCTGCGCGGGCGGAGAGCCCTTGTTTTTCCTGGATTACATTGCCTGCGGCAAAAATGAGCCGGAGAAGATCGCAGAGATCGTAAAGGGCGTGGCCGAGGGCTGCAAGCAGGCGGGGGCGGCGCTGATCGGCGGGGAGACGGCGGAGATGCCGGGCTTTTATCCGGCGGACGAGTATGACCTGGCGGGCTTTGCCGTGGGAATCGTGGACGAAAAGGATTTGGTAAACGGCCGGAATATAAAGGCGGGCGACGTGCTGGTCGGCATGGCGTCCTCGGGCGTGCACAGCAACGGCTTTTCGTTGGTGCGCCGTGTGTTTACGATGAGCGAACAGGCGCTGGCCCGCTATTACGACGAGCTGGGCTGCAGCCTGGGGGAAGCGCTGATCCGTCCGACCAAGATTTATGTAAAGGCGCTGCGTTCGGTGCGCGAGGCCGGCGTCACGATCAAGGGCTGCAGCCATATTACGGGCGGCGGTTTTTATGAGAATATACCGCGGATGCTGCCGGAGGGGATGCGGGCGGTGGTCGAAAAGGACAGCTACCCGGTGCTTCCTGTTTTCCGGATGCTGATGCGCGAGGGCAATATCGCGGAGCAGATGATGTACAATACCTTTAATATGGGCATTGGGATGGTAACGGCCGTGGATCCGGCGGATGTGGATAAGACGATGGCGGCGATGAAGGCGGCCGGCGAGACTCCCTATGTGATCGGGCATGTGGAGGCCGGGGAGAAGGGCGTGACGCTATGCTGAGGGTCGGAGTATGCGTATCCGGCGGCGGCACGAACCTGCAGGCGATTTTAGACCGGATAGAGGACGGGACGATCCGCAATACGTCGGTGGAGCTTGTCCTTTCGAATAACCCGGGGGCGTACGCGCTGGAGCGGGCGCGGGGGCGCGGCATTGCCACGGCCGTCGTGTCGCCGAAATCGTTTGCCACGCGGACGGATTTCCACAGGGCTTTTATGGAAACGCTGGAGGCGTACCGGCTGGACCTGATTGTTTTGGCGGGCTTTTTGGTGATTTTGCCGCCGGAGGTGTTTAAGCGGTATGAGAACCGGGTAATCAATGTCCATCCCTCGCTGATCCCTTCGTTTTGCGGGACGGGGTATTATGGGCTGCGAGTGCATGAGGCGGCGCTTTCGCGGGGCGTGAAGCTCACGGGGGCGACGGTGCATTTTGTCAACGAGGAGACGGACGGAGGGCCGATCCTTTTGCAGAAGGCGGTGGAAGTGAAGGACGGCGATACGCCGGAGAGCCTGCAGCGCCGCGTGATGGAGGAGGCCGAGTGGCTGCTGCTGCCGCAGGCGATCGACCTGATTGCGGCCGGCCGGGTAGCGGTGGAGAATGGAAAAGCGGTGATCCGGTAGGGATGGCCGCGAGGGTACGGAAAAAGGCCCCGCGCATCCGGGCGGGGGTTTTCGAGGGGAGCCTGGCGACGCCCCGGGAGCGGGGCAGGGAGGAGAGAGATTATGAAGATATTGATTATCGGCAGCGGCGGGCGCGAGCATACGATTGCCTGGAAGCTGTCTAAGAGCCCGCGGGTAGAGAAGCTCTATTGCGCGCCGGGCAACGGAGGGATCGCGGAGCTTGCCGAGTGCGTGCCGATCGGGGTAATGGAGTTTGACAAGCAGATTGCCTTTGCGAAGGAGCAGGGGATTGATTTGACGATCGTGGCGATGGACGACCC
Organism: uncultured Lachnospiraceae bacterium; assembly: GCA_947650845.1. Classification (GTDB taxonomy): domain Bacteria; phylum Bacillota; class Clostridia; order Lachnospirales; family Lachnospiraceae; genus RGIG7193. The sequence continues at coordinate 1,063 of CANSWW010000272.1, read as the reverse complement.
GCTGGTGGGGGGCGCGGTGGACGCGTTTGAGGCGGCCGGCCTGCGGGCGTTCGGCCCGCGGGCGGAGGCGGCGGTCCTGGAGGGGTCGAAGGCTTTTTCCAAGGATTTGATGAAGAAATACGGGATACCGACGGCGGCGTATGAGAGCTTTACCGACGCGAAGGCGGCGGCGGACTATGTGGAAACTTGCCGGCTGCCGGTGGTTTTGAAGGCCGACGGGCTGGCGCTGGGCAAGGGCGTGCTGATTTGCAATACCAGGGAGGAGGCCAGGGATGGCGTCCGGACGATTATGACGGATAAGCAGTTCGGCGCGGCGGGCGACTGCATGGTGGCCGAGGAGTTTATGACCGGGCGCGAGGTGTCGGTGCTGGCGTTTGTGGACGGGACGACCGTGAAGGTGATGAGCTCGGCCCAGGACCACAAGCGGGCGCAGGACGGCGACCGGGGGCTGAATACGGGCGGGATGGGGACGTTTTCCCCGAGCCCCTTTTATACGGAGGAGATCGACGAGGTCTGCCGCCGGACGATTTACCAGCCGACGGTGGATGCGATGCGGGCGGAGGGACGGCCGTTTCGGGGCGTGCTGTTTTTTGGGCTGATGTTGACGGCGGAGGGCCCTAAGGTGCTGGAGTACAATGCCCGCTTCGGCGGCCCGGAGGCGCAGGTGGTGCTGCCGCGGATGAAGAATGATTTGGTGGAGGTCTGCGAGGCTTGCATGAACGGAACGCTTGACCAGGTTGACCTGCAATTTGAGGACAATGCGGCGGTGTGCGTGGTGCTGGCTTCCGAGGGGTATCCGGTGAAGTATGAGAAGGGATTCGTGATCGAAGGGCTGGATGCCGTGAAGGAAAAGGAGGCCGAGGGGTATTATGTGTTCCATGCCGGTACGAAAAGGACGGAGGCCGGGGTCGTTACGAACGGGGGCCGCGTCCTGGGCGTGACGGCGAAGGGCGCGGATTTGAAGGAGGCGCGGGCGAACGCGTACCGGGCGACGGGATGGGTTTCGTTTGCGAACCAATATATGCGCCGCGATATCGGGAAGGCGATTGACGAGGCGTGAGGA
>CANSWW010000271.1 GCA_947650845.1 uncultured Lachnospiraceae bacterium | reverse complement strand
AATTGAAGCAATATGATTTGTTCGGTTCATATGTGATTGACTTAGGTAGAAATATAATAAAAGATATTATTTGTTTTTAAGCGAAGAGATACTAGATAGAAAAAATAATTTTTTTGTCCCATACTTGACATAAGCTGATAGTAACGGCAGAATGAGCCGACTGCTTACAACGCTATTGCTATACCGAAGCGGCTTTTATGTGGGAAAATATATTTCCCTGGAAGCTAAAATTGCAAAAAATAAAGACCTTTACTACGACGCCATCGGCCGGGCACAGGCCGGCTGGTATGAAGGCGCTGAGGATGTGGTTCCGTTTATCAAATATCTGCTATTACAGATTGAAATGATTCCCTCAGACAGCCCCTGGTTCCCTTAAAAATAACGCATAATTAAGGGAACTGTTATGCAAATGTAAGTATTGAGACCATAAGGGGTATCGAGTCCTGATTTTGCAGCAGCCCGGAGCTTTATGCCCGATCGGAGGCTTCCCGCACCAGCTGGGCCGCTTCTGCCAGAGAAATCCCCTGCTTCGCCGCGATCCGAGCCAGGTCGTCAAACTCCGGCTTGGAGCGGCGCACTCCGAAGCCCTCGGCGTGCTTCACGCGCACCTTGCCGTAGGGAGTCGATACAATCTCGGTCTGGCGGGCCAGCGTATAGCGGTTGCAGAGATATTCCCGCACACCGAGCGTAGTCGTGTGCCGGAAGATCAGCCGCAGCATTTCTTCTTTCTGGCCGGGTTGGCACATGCAGTATAAAAGTATTCCGGGCCGGTTCTTTTTCATCTGCGCCGATACGGTGTAGACATCCAGCGCGCCGTGTTCCAGAAGGAGCCCGCTCACAAAACCGATCGCCTCCGGCGTGATATCGTCCAGATTGCAGCACAGCTCGACGACCTGGCTTTGGTCGTCCGCCGTCTCGCCAAGCAGAGCGCGCACGCAGTTGGCGCGGGGGAAATTCTTGCGTCCCATGCCGTAGCCGATGCGGGATACGCGCATCACGGGCATCGGGCCGAATTCCTGGCAAAAGTGTGCCAGCAGCGCCGCGCCGGTAGGCGTGCAGAGCTCCCCCTGAATTTCGGTACTGTAGATGGGGATGCCTTTTAGCAGGCGGGCCGTGGCCGGCGCCGGTACGGGCAGGACGCCATGGGCGCAGTGGACATGGCCGCTGCCGACGTGAATCGGCGAGGCCAGGATCCGCTCCACCCCCAGCTCATGGATCAGCAGGCAGACGCCGACGATATCGGCGACCGCGTCCATATTGCCGACCTCGTGGAAATGGATTTCGTCAACGGTGCGCCCGTGGACCTGGCTCTCGGCCTCGGCAATCCGCCGATACACAGCCAAAGCATCCTGACGGACCGCTTCCGGCAGGGACAGATCGGCAAGAAGATGCTCGATGTCATGGAAAGCCGTGTGGTGGTGGCTATGTCCGTGTCCGTGCTCGTGGCTAAGTTCATGCTCGTGTCCGCCCTCATCCAAACTTTCTTCTTCCGCTCCATGCACTAGAACAGACACATGAAGCCCGGTAATCCCGCACTTGACAGCCGGTTCGCCGGCAACCGACACGCCGGGAATTTGCAGTGCATTTAATTTTTCTATAAACTTCTGCGGTTCCGGATGCAGCTCCAGCAGGGCGGCCATCAGCATATCGCCGGCCGCGCCCATGCCGCAGTCTAAGTACAAGGTTTTCATATACGAAGCTCCTCCTTATTTATACTCATGCGCTCAAGGTATTTTACGGCCCCTTGCGGTGTCTCCTTTATCTTTCCACACCGATATGGTTAATCATACTCGCATAATACCCCGCGCCGAATCCGTTATCGATATTCATCACGCTCACGCCGCTGGCGCAGGAATTGAGCATCGATAAAAGCGCGGACAATCCATGAAACGACGCGCCATAACCGACGCTGGTGGGGACGGCGACGACCGGGCAGGCGGCCAGGCCGCCGATCACGCTGGCCAGCGCGCCCTCCATGCCGGCGATGGCGACGATTGCCTGGGCTTCCATAATTTCGTCCATGTGAGCCAGAAGCCGGTGCAGGCCGGCGACGCCCACGTCATAGAGACGGACGACCCGGTTGCCTAAGACCTCGGCCGTCAAAGCCGCTTCCTCCGCGACCGGCATGTCGCTCGTGCCGCCGGTAGCAACGACGATTTTGCCGCGTCCGTCGGGAAGAGGCATCGCGCCGAGGATTCCCACGCGGGACAAGGGATCATACCGAAACGGGAGCGTTTCGGAGGGCGGGTTTTCCTGCAAAAAAGCGGCCGCTTCCGGGCTCATGCGGGTAATCAGCACATTTTTTTGTCCGCGGGCCGCCATGGCGGCGGAAATTTCCTGAATCTGCGCCGGCGTTTTCCCGGCTCCGTAAATGACCTCCGGGATTCCCTGGCGGATCGCGCGGTGATGATCGAGCTTGGCAAACCCCAGCTCTTCAAACCCGCCGTCCGCGGCAAAAGGCGCTTCCCGGCAGAGACGCATGGCGTCGTCCACGGACAGCTGGCCGCCGGCCACCTGCCTGAATACCTCGTACAGCTCCTTCTGTTCCATCAAGGCCGCACCTCCGTATCTAAAAGAATCGTGTCAAAATAAGGCTTCAGCCGGGAACGGATTTCCTCCCGGGCCGCCAACACATGGGCAAACTGCGCATTCGTCACCTGAATACGGGCGGCTCCGTGAAAAATGCGGATACGAAAATCCGTAAATCCCATGGCGGCAAGACTTCTCTCGGCCTCTTCCACACGCCTTAAAATTTCCTCATCCAGAGGCGTGTCCGTCGGGATGCGGGTCGCCAGGCACGCGTATGCAGGCTTATCCCAGGTAAAAAGGCCGGCTTCCCTCGACAGCCGCCGGATTTCCTGTTTGGTTAAGCCGCACAGCCGCAGCGGCGAGAGTATATTCAGCTCATTCAGGGCACGCATGCCCGGCCGGTCGTCGGCCTCATCCGAGGCATTTGTGCCGTCTAGGAGAACCGGGTAGTGATCGGCTGCCGCCTGCTGCTTAAGCCGTTCAAATAAAGCTCTCTTGCAGTGATAGCAGCGGTCGGCCGGATTGGCAGCGACGTTCGGGGCTTCCAGAATATTGTAATCAAGAATGGTAAGCGGCGCGCCCAGCTGCTCGGTCAGCCGCAGAGCGTCGTCGAGCTCGAACTGCGGCTGGAACGGCGTCCGTATAAAATATGGCCGGATTTCCGCGCCGTAGTGAAGCCCGGCATAGAGCAGATAGGCCGAATCCGTGCCGCCGGAAAAACCGAGGGCCGTCCGTGGATGTTTATGAAAAAATTCTTGCAAAGTAAGCATGGGTACATTCTCCTAATGAGTTATTTGGTTCTGGCCTCCGCATCAATTGAGCGTACAATTTTTTCAAGATCATATATAAAATCTTGAACAATCTCCTTGGTAATAGTTCGGATTTGAGCATCCGTATGATCTCTGTCCGTTTGATGCGCAATAATATTTCTTCTGCTAAATAACTCGTTCAAGCGTCTTTTTAATTTGACTTTTGTTTTTTCGGTCTCGCCCCTTTGGTAAAAGGCGCCATCCGCAACACGTGCAAAATCAATGCCCAGCAGTTTAAGCTGATCTCTCATGGATTCATAGGAAACCATTGTTATAGCCCGATAATAACCGTTTATGTCATTAAGTCAAGATTTCTTTCTTCCATACGGCAACCCCCTAGTATAGCGTATTCAAAGTTTATGTGGAAAATC
>CANSWW010000270.1 GCA_947650845.1 uncultured Lachnospiraceae bacterium | reverse complement strand
GATCAAACCGATCGTGCCAATGGAGATCAAATCCTCCACTCCAACCCCGGTATTGTCAAATTTTTTGGCTATGTAAACGACCAGGCGCAGGTTGCGCTCAATCAGCACCGAGCGCGCCCCTTCGTCGCCGTTTGCCAGCAGGCCAAGATAGTGCCCCTCCTCCTCAGGATCCAACGGAGACGGCAGGATATCGCTGCCCCCGATATAATGGACCTCGTTCTGGTTGGCAAACATCAGGTTGCGCATGCTTGGCAGCAGCTTGAATTTAAATTGCCCTGGTACGGATACTTTAATAATCATCTGAGTTCCTCCTCTTCTTGTCCGTCCGTGAATGCAGCAGCATCCGGTAGTTCTTTTCTTTTGACAGCGGCGCCCGGCAAAATCCGACCAAAGGCCTTTCTTCATAAAAACCGCCCGTCCCGCGCAGGCTTTCCAGCGCCATTACCGGCAGCAGCCCGTGCGCGTCGCCTAAGCTGCGGCAGGGGATCAGATAAGCCCCGGCTTCCATATCGCCTGGCGGCGACAGGCCTCCGGCCTCTGAGAGCCAGGTTAAGCGATGGCAAAGCTCCTCCCCCAGCAGTTCTTCGCAGGCGGAAAGCTCCAGGATATGGACGGCTTTCCCGGTGAACGGGTCGTAGAGCTGGTTTCCGCTGTCCCACAAGGCGGCCACCGTCAGCTGCCTTCCTTGGTAGATCAGGGTTACGTCCTGGATATATTCCCGGCAACGGCTCGCTTCCCGATATCGCAGGACGCATTCCGCCGCCAACAGGCCCCCCGCCATGGCCGCTGCCAGCAGCCAGACCGAAATGGCCCCTGCTTCCTGCCCTGCCATCCACAGCCGCCAGAAGCGTCCCAGAGACGTATTGTCATAGACAATATGGACAAGCCCACCTAGCAGGACCGCCGAACCGTACAAGTAAAGCACCGACCGCAGCAGCTCCCGCAGGCTGTGCGGACGGCAGCTGATCCAAATCATGCCGCAGGCAACCGGGCCCAGGCCAAAGAGACGCGCAAGCCAGCCCGGCGCAGAAAGCCCGGCGCATACGCATACCCACAAAGCGCCCAAGGCCGCCGCCGCCGCGATCGCCGCCGGACGGAGACGGCGCTTTAAAAGCCGCTTTGCCAAAAGCAGCACCGCCGCATCCATCATCCAGTTCACACAAAACAATACGTCTATGTAAAGCACAGGCTGCATGGCGCGCTCCTCATTCCCGGCACGAAGTTTTTCCAGAACATGGAAATCATTATAGAAAAGAAGAATTGAAAATACAGTCGAAAGAAGGGACAAGGAAATGATATTCTAAACGCACGGAGCGAACAAAGAAAAATATGCTCTAAATGTCTTTCCCCTCCATAAACGGGTATTCGAAAGCCATTTAGAGCATACGTCTGTTACAAATCCAATTCCGGCGGCACATCCAGCTCGTCGGGCACATATTTCCCATTCTTTTTGCGCTGCCGCACGCATTCGGTCAGCAGATATTCGATCTGGCCGTTTACCGAACGGAAATCATCCTCCGCCCAGGCGGCAAGCGCATTATAGAGTTTGGCGGACAGGCGCAGCGGCACCTGTTTTTTCTGGTTATCGCCCATACTAATACAGCGTGCCGGAGTTGACGACCGGCTGGGCGTCGTGATTGCCGCAGAGCACCACCAGGAGGTTTGACACCATGGCGGCCTTGCGCTCTTCGTCGAGCGTCACCACATTGTTTTCGCTCAGGCGTTCCAGCGCCATCTCCACCATTCCGACCGCCCCGTCCACTATCATTTTGCGGGCGTCGATGATGGCCGAGGCCTGCTGCCGCTGCAGCATGACGGCCGCGATCTCCGTGGCGTAGGCCAGATAGGTAATCCGCGCTTCCACAATCTCGATGCCTGCTTCCTGCACTCGCGCCTGAATCTCGTCGCGAATCCGCCCCGCTACGATTTCGCTGGAGCCGCGCAGACTGCCTTCGTCGGCTATGCCGTCGCCGGTCGTGTCCACATTGGGAGCCACGTCGTAGGGATACAGACGGACGATATTGCGCAGGGCACTGTCACATTGTAAGGATAAAAATTCCTTGTAATTATCCACGTTGAATACTGCTTTCGCCGTATCCACCACTCGCCAGGTCACGGCGATCCCGATCTCCACCGGATTGCCCAGGCAGTCGTTGATCTTCTGGCGGTTGTTGTTCAGCGTCATAATCTTCAGAGACAGCTTTTTGCTGCTTCCTTCCATGGAGACGTTCATATTCGCGCCGTTGCCCAGCACGGTAAACGGCGACTGGGTCTTGACATCCCCGCTCTGGTTTAACTGGGTTTTCGCCGCCGGATTGACGCTCGTGCAAAACGGATTGACAAAGTAAAACCCGTCGCCCTTTAAGGTGCCTACGTACCTGCCAAACAATGTCAGCACCAGCGCCTCCTGCGGCTTTAACACCTTCAGGCCTATAAGCGGAATCCAGCCCAGGCACAGTACTGCCAGGCTTATGATGAAGAGCACCGGGCTCTCCTTCACCTCCAGCTTCATAATGCCAAATACCAGGCCGGCCACCGCCAGGATATACACGGCTATTGTCAGAAGAAGAACCAGCATGCCGTTCTTTTTGCCGTTTAACACTTTTTCACTCATTGTTGCATCCTCCTATTTATTTGATATCAAAATAATATCACTTTAATTCCTTCTTGTCAAGAAAAATCTGCATGAGTAAAAGGAGATAACAATACCATAGGAATGAAAAAGTGAATGGCAGAAGCAAACCGGCTCGCACCATCGAAGGGGCGCGATCGGAGCAGGCGATTTAGCGCTCCATCCTCCAATACGCCGCGCTGTAGGCCGGGAGCTCGCTGCCGCCGCCAAAGTCATGCGTCCGGCCGGTCAGGAGATCCTCCGCCCGGCCGCAGCCCGCGTCAAAATGGGCCGTAAACGGCTTATCATCGATATTGATTGCCACTAACACCCGCTCATGCTCCGATTTTCTCTCAAAGATGCATTGGAGATTGGTCAAGACGATTGAGCGGAAGCTGCCGTAATTGAGCGCTTCGCTGGTCTTTTTCACACGGGCCAGACGGCCGATCCATTCGGTCAGCTCATTGCAAAGAGGAATCGGCGGACAGGGCCTGAGCGCCGGATCTCCCTGGCTCTTTAAGCCCTCCTCGCCCCACTCGCTGCCGTAATACACGCAGGGGATTCCCGGCATGCCAAAGCTCAGCGCGTACAGAAGCGGCAGATGCGCCCGGTTGGTCAGGATGCTGGCCGCGCGCGTCACATCGTGATTATCCACAAAGGACAGAAGGTGCTTTCCTTTATACAGCGTCCACTGCTCGGGGCCAAACTGGCGGTTCAGCGAGTGGACAATCTCGAACAGGTTGCGGCTGTTCATGCTCGACCAAAGCCCCTTATAGCACTCATAGTTCGTCACGGAGTGCAGCATCTGATCGCCCAAAAGCCGGTTGTAATCGCCGTGAAGCACCTCGCCCACGAGGAAGAAATCCGGCTTCAGGCCGTCGCAGAAGCTCCGCAGGCGACGGATAAACTCCAGATCCAGGCAATAGGCCACATCCAGCCGCAGGCCGTCGATGTCCCACCAGTCCACCCACATGCGCACGCTCTCTAACAGATATTCCACCACGGCCGGATGATGCAGGTTCAGCTTTACCAGGTCATAATTGCCCTCCCAGCCCTCGTACCACAAGCCGTCGTTGTAGGGGGTGGAATTTAATAAAATGGAGGACATGCCGGAGCAGGAGCAGCTGTTCTTTGA
>CANSWW010000269.1 GCA_947650845.1 uncultured Lachnospiraceae bacterium | reverse complement strand
ATCCGCCGCGATCCAACGAAGCCACGGGCAATTGAGATCTTGGATGATGAATTCGGCGTACAGCGGCAGGAGCTTGTAAATATCCCGATCCTGGGCAATGTCGCCGCCGGTCAGCCGATTCTTGCCGAAGAGAATATCGAAGGTTACTATCCGATTCCGGCCGAATTTTTGCCGAACAAGCCTACTTTTATGCTCAATGTTCATGGAGAAAGCATGATCAATGCCGGTATCCTGGACGGCGACCGGATTATTTGCGTGGAAGCGAACACGGCTGAGAACGGCCAGATTGTAGTCGCGCTGATCGACGACTCTGCGACGGTCAAACGCTTTTATAAGGAAGAGGGGCATTTTCGCCTACAGCCGGAAAATGATTTTATGGAACCGATTATCGTCCAGGACGTACAGATCGTCGGGCGGGTAATCGGGCTTTTACGAATCGCCATATAACCATTAAAACGTGCGCCGCCGGTCGTCAAAATCAATCGTATCCCTGTTGTCCGGGTGGACGGATTAAAAGCATGATAACGGCTTATCAAGGGCGCAATCTCCCTGATAAGCCGTTACCGATTGGCGTCCGGTTCCTTGAACGTATGCAGCGTGCTGCCGGCAAAGTCTTTCCAGACAAACACGCCGTTTTCATAAATCATATACTGATGATGGGAATTCTCCTTCGGTATGGACACGGAGCCTGGGTTCAGCCAAAGAACGCCCTCTCGTTCCTGGCACATCGGCACATGGGTATGCCCTTGGATAAAGATGTCACCTGCCTGCAACGGCAGATTCCAAGGTGTGTACTTGTGCCCGTGAGAAATATATGCCAGCCGATTTTCCAACAGAACTACACCGTAATCCGCCAGAATCGGAAATTCCAGCACCATCTGATCCACTTCGGTATCGCAGTTCCCCCTGACGCAAAATAAAGATTCCTTCTGACGATTGAGAAGCGTCAGCACCGCTTTGGGATCATATTCCCGCGGCAGATCGTTGCGTGGGCCATGGTATAAAAGATCGCCTAACAAGAGCATGCGTTCCGCCCTTTCCTGTTGAAAAGCGTCTAACAGTTTTTCACAATAATATGCGGAGCCGTGCAGATCGGATGCTATCAGCAGTTTCATAACCGTCTCCTACCCCAAATCTTCCCGGTTTAAAAATTTACCGTCGCGCCAGATCCGTTCCAGATCGTAAAAGCGCCGGTCCTCCCTGGAAAATACATGGACGACAAGATCGCCGAAATCCAACAGGATCCACTGGCCGGTCTGATATCCTTCCACCTGCCGGCAGGGATAGCCGGCCTTATGCAGGGTTTCCTGTACATTGTCCGCCATCGCCTGTACCTGGTTTACATTGCTGCCGCCGGCAATGATAAAATAATCGGCCAGCACCGATACGCCGGTGATATCAATCACCGCAATATCCTCTCCTTTTTTATCATCCAACGCCTGATAGGCCAGACGCGCCATTTCCTTTGCCTGTTCCTGATTCATATTCGATTCTCCTATATCACATTTGTAAGGGAATGATAATATTCATACGTTTCTTCCGTCCGTTTGTCTACATGAGCGCCGATTTCCCGTAGATGCTGCAGCGTATCCCGCGCAATCATGCAGACGCAGCGATTTAAATCCAGAGCGGCCTCCCGGCGGATTTTATCCAGATTCGGGGCTTTGCTGCGTCCCGGCTCGATGTAATCCGCGATAAAAATGATTTTTTCCAGCAAACTCATTTCCGGCCTTCCGGTCGTATGGAAGCGGATGGCGTTCAAAATCTCCGGATCCGTAATACCAAACTCTCTTTCAGCGATCACCGCGCCGGCCTTGGCGTGGAGCACTTTTTCACTGGCGAGTTCCTCGTCGCTCACCGGCTCTCCGCCTTCTTCACAAATTCGCAGAATCTCCTTTGTATCCAGCGGCTTCGCAATATCATGCAACAATGCCGCAATCCGGGTCCGCTCCGCATCGGCGCCGTATTTGTTTGCCAGGCCCTGGGCCGTTTCCTCTACCCCCAGGGTGTGTAGAAACCGCCCGGCCGAAAGGCGGTGCTTGATTGCCATAGTCAGGTTTTCCGCCGGCCCTTTATAATACAGACGGTTTTTCTGGATATAGCCGGCTACGGCCGGCGACAGATACAGAGACACATCCTGCCGTTCGCTCAGCATTTCCCGAATACTGCTGGAGGAAATTTCCATTGCAGGCATCTCGATTTTTTCAATCAGGCCGCCGTAACGGCCGGTCAGGTACAAAATCTGCCGGTCGATCTCCTCCTCTTCCCGCTTCAGACGATTTCCTACCAGGAAAATCGCCTTATCCAGGCAGCGTTCCGGGGCATACCAGGTATCAAGCGCAAACAAAGAATCGGCGCCGATGATGAAATAGAACTGAACCTCTGGATGCATTTGGGTAAAATATTCAAGCGTCTCCGCCGTATAAGAATACCCTTGTTTTTCAATTTCATACTCGGAAAGAGAAAAAAACGGGTAATCCCTGAGACACAGCTTCAACATTTCCAACCGACGATAGGCCGGTGTAATCGGACGATCCGTCTTGTGCGGCGGGTCGCCGGCCGGCAAAAAGATTACCGTCTCCAGATTGAATTGCTCGTACGCGCACTTGGCCAGCTGCAGATGCGCCAGGTGCACGGGATCAAAGGTGCCTCCTAAGATGCCGATTTTTCGTTCTGTCATCGTCACACCCCCTCAGCAGGGCAGGACAAGCTTTCGTTTGTCCTTTTGGCGGGCCGGCCGGTAAAGTACGATTTTGCGACCGATGACCTGCACGACCTCTCCATGCAGCCGTTCGGCAATTGCTTCGGCAATTTCGCGGGCCTCGTCGCCGCAGTTTTTTAATACGGCGATTTTAATCAATTCCCTGGCTTCCAGGACTTCCTCAAGCCCCTTCAGTCCCTCTTCGGTCAAACTGGACTTACCAATCTGAGCGACCGGATCCATTGTCATGGCGATGCCCTTTAAATACGCACGTTGCTTACTGGTCATATATGTAATTTCTCCTTGCTCTTCGTGTCTGCCTTCTGTTTGCCTTTTATTCTATCATCCGAATCGGGATAATTCAAGACGCTAGGAATGATTTTCTTGGCTCTTCTTTTTCCGGCTGTAAAGAAAGGCAGCTAAAATGCCCGCCCCCATGCCCAAGGAGGTGCATGTCATTAAATCGTCAACCACATACGTGCCGATCAAATGCCCGATCGCGGCGCCGCCGCACATTATGATCGCATAGATCGGATATTTCCCTTCCTTTTTAAAAACCTCCATGCCGCTCTTGGTAAGCTCCTGCGCCAATTCAGAGGAGTGCTCGTTTTCCGCGGCCGAAGCCTGTTGCTTTGTCGTCTGCTTCCTATCTTCCATACCGGTACGCTTCCTTTCCTTATTATTGCCCGTGTTTTCAGGGCATAATGGTACACCCCTGCGGTGTTTCCTTATTATTGCCCGTGTTCGCAGGGCGCTTTATGCACACTTATGGTGTCTTAACTCTTTTCAAACGCATGCGTCCAGTCGGCCCTCAGCAGGAATATAAGAAAAACCAGCGAACTTAACGACCATGTCAGGGGGTAGGCCCATGAGACCGACTGAAATACCGGATATGCCCGCACCGCCAGCGTTACGTATAAAATACGTACCCCGCACCAGAAGGAAAGCATTGTCAGCATCGGCACGAACGCCTTGCCGCAGCCTCGCATAACGCCGGCCGCGCAATGCGAGAAGGCCAGCAGGAAAAAGAAGGGGGCTACGACCCGCGAGTGG
>CANSWW010000268.1 GCA_947650845.1 uncultured Lachnospiraceae bacterium | reverse complement strand
ATAAGATGCTTCAGGAAAAGCAGAAGGAGGATTGAGATGAATATTATGCTTACATGCGCGCAGGGAGTTTCCACGAGCCTGCTGGTATCGCGTATGCAGAATGCGGCCAAGGAGCAGGGAAAGGACTATAGGATATGGGCGATCGATTATTTGTCGGTGGACGAGGAGCTGGGGAATTTTGATGTTCTGCTCCTGGGGCCGCAGGTGCGCCATATGCTGGCAAAGTTTCAGAAGGAGTACGGCAAGGCGGCAAAGGTGGATATGATCCGTCCGGTGGATTACGGCCGCTGCGACGGGGCGGCGGTGCTCGCGCACGCGGAAAAATTATACGAAGGAGAGGTATAGGGAGAATGGAAAAATGGATGGATAAGCTGCTTGCCTTTGCGGGCCGGCTGGACGGGAACAAGTATTTGAGCGTAATCAAGGATGCGCTTTTAACCTTTTTACCGATGATGATTATCGGCTCGTTTGCCTCGTTGTTTAATACCTTGTTGGGGTCGGCCGGACTGGCGGACACGGCGTTTGGCGTCTTTCTGTCTCCGATGTTTAGCGTCATCAATTTCGCCTGCGTTTCCTGCATGACGCTGGGGCTGGTATTTTATACGGGATATCTGCTGGGCGGCAAGAACCGGATTCCCAAGCTGCAGGCAGCGCTGACCGCGTTTGTGAGCTTCATAACGATTGTCCCCACCTTTACGACGGCCGCCGTGGGCGAAGAGACAGTCACGATCAACAACCTGCTGCCGGGCGGCAGCGTCGGCGCGAGCACGATGCTGATCGGGTTCATCGGAAGTATTCTGTGCGTGGAATTTCTATCCTGGCTGATGCGACGGGAGAGGCTGAAAATCCGCATGCCGGAGAGCGTGCCGCCGATGATTGCGACCTCGTTCAACCTGCTGATCCCGGTGGCGATCACCGTGGCGGTGTGGGCGTGTATCGGCCGGGCCTTCGTAGTAGGAACCGGAAAGTATCTGCCGGATCTGTTCTACGCGCTGATCCAGAAGCCGTTGGAGAGCGTGGCGCAGAGCCTGCCGGGCGCGCTGATCCTGGTATTTGTGATGAACCTTTTCTGGGTGCTGGGCATTCACGGCGGCATGGCGACCCGGGCGATCCGCAGTCCGTTTTTGATCGCCGGCCTGGCGGCCAATATCGCGGCGGTGGAGGCCGGCGGGCAGGCGACCAACTTCTTTACCGAGTCGTTCTGGGGCAGCTTTGTCGTGATGGGCGGCGCCGGCTATTGCATCGCGCTGCTGATAGCGATCCTGCTTTTTTCCAAGAGAGAGGATTATCGGGCCGTGGCCAAGCTGGGCCTTGTCCCCTCGATCTTCGGTATCAATGAGCCGGTGATCTATGGCCTGCCGATTGTTTTGAACCCGATCCTGGGGATCCCCTTTATCCTGGTTCCGTTAGTGACAACCCTGATTGGCTGGTTTTCGACGCAGATCGGCTTCATGCCCTGCGCGGTCATCGAATGCCCGGTGGGCCTGCCGGTTTTTGTCAACACCTTTGTGGGCTTCTCCGGCGCGTGGCAGGCGATTGTGACGGCGCTTGTCTGCCTGGCGGCGGCGGTGGCGCTGTACACGCCGTTTGTACTCATGGCCAATAAGCAGGCACAGAAGGAGGCGGCATGAAAAACAACGGATTTCCGGAGGGCTTTCTTTGGGGCGGCGCTATCGCCGCCCATCAGGCGGAGGGCGGCTTTCGAGAGGGCGGCAAGGGGCTTTCGGTAGCGGATGTGGAGGCGTATGTGGAGAATCCGACCCGCTTTACCTATAATCAGCTGAACGATCTGCCGTATGAACGGATTCTGGAGGCAGAAAAGGATCCCGATCTGGTACGCTATCCCAAGCGGCGCGGCTGTCAGTTTTATCATCATTATCGGGAGGACATCGCGCTCTTTCAGGAGATGGGCTTCAAGGTGTTCCGATTTTCGATCGCCTGGACGCGGATTTTCCCTACCGGCGAGGAGGAAGAGCCGAATGAGGAGGGGCTGGCTTTTTATGACGACCTGATCGAAGCGCTTTTGGCGGCGGGGATCGAACCGCTTATCACGATCAATCACTACGATTTTCCCCTGGCGCTGGCCAAGAAATACAACGGGTTCGCAAATCCGCTTACGATCGAGCTGTTTCTCCGCTATTGCCGCGTGCTGTTTAAGCGCTTTGGGAGCCGGGTAAAATATTGGCTTACCTTTAATGAGATCGACAGCATCACGCGGCATCCGCTGAAATCGGCCGGGATTATCCAGGAGACGTTAAACGACGAAAACCGGGAACAGGCGCTCTACCAGGCGCTGCATCATCAGCTCGTAGCAAGCGCGCGGGCGACGAAGCTTCTGCATGAATTGGCGCCCGGGGCCCGGATGGGCTGCATGGGGACAAAGCATACGAATTATCCCTACACCTGCGATCCGAAGGACTTCCTCAATTGCCTGGAGATGGAGCGGGGAGACTTTCTGGCCACGGACGTGCAGGCCCGGGGCGAGTATCCGTATTGGTTCTTCCCGACGCTTCGCAAAAAGGGGATCCGGCTTACCGTCACCGAGGAGGAAAAACGAATTTTGAAGGAAAATACCGTGGATTTTGTATCCTTTAGCTATTATAATTCTTTCGTGACCTCCACGCGGGGCGATGTGGATCTGGTGCCGGGCAACCTGCATGTGGGCGGTAAAAACCCGTATCTGGAATCCGGGGACTGGGGATGGCAGATCGATCCGCTGGGGCTTCGGATCAGCCTGATGCAGCTGTATGACCGCTATCAAAAGCCGTTATTTGTGGCGGAAAACGGCATGGGGGCGATGGACCGGGTGGAGGAGGACAAAACCATTCACGACGATTACCGCATTCGGTATCTGCGCCGCCATATCGAGGAGATGCAAATCGCGATTGAGGAAGGAATACCGGTCTTTGGCTATACGATGTGGGGCTGTATCGACCTTGTAAGCTCCGCCACCTGCGAGATGCGCAAACGATACGGGTTCATTTATGTGGATCAGGATGATTATGGGAACGGGACGCTGGCAAGGAGACGGAAGGATTCGTTTTACTGGTATCAAAGAGTGATCGCCTCAAACGGAAGTGAATTAGGCTGAGAAATGAACCGGCGGGACAATATGGAATAGCAGAAAAATATAGGCTTTACACATCCCTTTTCTTTCATTATAATATAGATAGCGATAGGTTCGAGTGGCTCAAAAGAAAAGAGGTGCAAAATGAGCGAAAAAGAAATGCTTAAAATATCCGTGGAAGAGTTCTCAAGAGTACAGCGATATATGGTATTGATAGCAGATAAAGAATCCGAGGCCTACCAAGCAATAAAAGAGCGATACATGGATTTAAAGGTCATCTTAACAGCGTCCGGTATAAATCTGACCGAGATTGACAGAATTAAAGAGTAACCTACATTTTAAAGGCGGGAGAGACATTGCAGACAGCAAACGTCCCTCCCGTTTTATGTGCCCGATCCGGGAAAAGCCTTTATATTTTACTCCCCGTGGTATGCCTGCGTCGCCTTCACCGCCTGCTTCCAGCCCCGATACAGGCTGTCCCGCCGTGTTTCATCCATCTGCGGCGCAAAAACGCGGTCGATGCGGTAATGCTCGCTCACCTGCCGGCGATCCTCCCAGAAGCCGACCGCCAGCCCGGCCAGATAGGCCGCGCCCAGCGCCGTCGTCTCATTGACGACGGGCCGTTCCACCGGCACGCCTAAAAGATCGCTCTGGAACTGCATCAGCAGATTGTTTTTGACCGCGCCGCCGTCCACCTTTAG
>CANSWW010000267.1 GCA_947650845.1 uncultured Lachnospiraceae bacterium | reverse complement strand
CAGTATGGCCATTGCCGGAGGAGAGAAGGTGGATCTTATCCACGTGGGAACCGTGCAGCCTTTGTCCGTAATGGTGGGATCTGACATGCTGCTGGAACTGAATGAAAATGACCTTCTGAATACCCATGGCCCCAAGCTGGTAGAATTGTTTGGAGATTATCTGGCCAGCGGCGAGGCAGGAGGGAAGAGGTCGGAGAGACAGTCGCGGTCAACGCGACAGAGGCCGGGGAGCAGACGACGGCCGATGCGGCAGAAGCCGGGAACGAGACAGCCGGGGCGACGGCTGTGCCGGAGGACACGGCGGGAGAAACAGCGCCGGCCGACGAGACACAGGGCGCGGAGGAAGAGCCGTATCCGGGCTATTCGGTCATCGAGGGCATGTACGATGCCATGGACCGGCGGGCCGAGGAGTATGCGCCGCAGATTATTACGCTGGAGAGCGGCGTACAGGTGCAGCGCACGCCGAGCGAGCAGTTTGCCGGAGTGTACCACAATCCGGGCAATACGATTTCTTATAATACCTACTATCTGCATGCGGACGAGCGCGGGTGCGCGGCCTGCCATCCGGATATGAACGCGACGCTGGCGAATATGGAATACCGGCATGTAGATTTGAACAATAGTCTGGGGATCCAGACGACGGTGGCCCAGTGTTTGGACTGCCACACCTATTCGCCGGGGTATGTGACGGAATTCTATGGCTTTGGCACGCTGATCCACGGGATCCATGACAACGAGGCCTTTACCGGCAGCTGCCAGTCCTGCCACAACATGACCGGCGACGGAAACGGCGTGCAGCTGTGGGACAACGTAAAGCACCATATCCTGCGCGGCATTGTGGATGTGGCGGATCCGGAGAGCGTGCAGGCGGAGTTTAGCTGGAACCAGGATGTGACCGTAGCCGCGGACGATATTTTCTATTTCAACTGGATGTACTACGATTACGATTATCCGCGCTACGCGGCCTCCGAGGCCGGGATCGAGGGCGACCCGGCATTGTTTGACAGCTGGCCGGTACGCGTGAGCGGCGCGGTGGACGCGCCCTTTGAGACGACGCTGGCCGAGCTGATTGCCGAGGCGCCGACAATAGAACGGGTAATGACGATGCACTGCACGATCAACCCCACGGGCGGCCCGTTGATCGCCAACAGCCATATTAAGGCGATCCCTTTGAGCTGGCTTTTGGAAAAGGCGGGAATCCATAAGGATGCGACCGTGATCCTGCCGACGGCCAACGACGGCTTTACAATCCCGGTGAAGATGAGCCATCTGGAAAAATTCGAGGCTTATCTGGTTTATGAGATCGACGGAAAGCGGCTGAGCATCGAGCACGGCTACCCGCTGCAGCTGTGGGTCGGCGGCGGTTCGGCGGCCGAGTGCATCAAGCAGCTGACGGATATTATTGTCATGGACGACAACCCGGACGATTACTATATGTACCTGGGCTGGGAAACCGAGGAGGGCGGCTATGCGAATAAGCCGAACGTGGGGATCTGCAAGACCCAGGAGGGCCAGATCATCGAGCTGGGCAAGCCCTTTACCTTTGAAGGCTATGCGCAGGCGTTTGACAAGCAGGTGACGGCGGTGGAGATTTCGCTGGACCGCGGCGTGACCTGGACGCGGTATGACGTGTCGGATTCGGTGACGGACCAGTGGGTGTACTGGTACTATACCTTTACGCCGCAGGAGCCGGGCGCGTATGTACTGACGGTGCGCAGCATCAGTGAGGACGGTCTGGTGACGGAGGATCCGGTCGAGCTGATGGTCAATGTGAAATAGGAGGGGCAGATGAAGCGAATGATAAAGAAGCGGAATAAGAAGGCGATGGGCCTTTTGACGGGAGCGTCCCTTTTGATGAGCGGCTGCGGAGCGGCCATGGCAGGGACACCGGCCGGGCTGGCGGTTGCGGAAGATGAGTGCCTAGTGCAGGGCGAGGGCGCAAAGGATCTTGCGGCTGACGATTTGTTGGTTCCTCAAGACGGGGAGGCAGGGAGTAAAGCAGAGCAGGCGCCGGTCGTAAAAGTGGCGCATATCGAGGGGGAATTTTCCTTTGATCAGGATGTTCTTACACCGGATGACGAAATTT
The DNA here is from genome assembly GCA_947650845.1 of uncultured Lachnospiraceae bacterium. Taxonomy (GTDB): domain Bacteria; phylum Bacillota; class Clostridia; order Lachnospirales; family Lachnospiraceae; genus RGIG7193. The sequence goes on along the minus strand of CANSWW010000267.1, from coordinate 1,683 downwards.
TTAACATCTACGGGACGGTGATGACCGGTGTCTGCGCGACGCCCGGCTTTGCGCTGGAAGAGGAGGCCGGGAGCTATTATGTCAATGTCGGCGGCAAGATTGAGAGGGCATATGGCATAAACGTGGCGGAGCTGGGCGAGGAAAAGGCGGAAAGCCGTATTCTCAAGTGCTCCTGCGGCATGACGGCCGGCGGCCTTTCTAATGCGCGGGTGACAGGGGTCCCGCTCGCGGCGGTGCTGGAGCTGGCACAGATGGAGGAGACGGTCAATTGTGTGACCGTGTACGGGGCCGATGGCTACGGCGTGCCGATGCCGCTGACCTATGCGCTGGAAAAAGAGGCGCTTTTGGTCTATCAGGTCAACGGAAAACCGCTGCCGTCCCAGGATGGCGGAGCCGTGCAGCTGTGGATGCCGGAGGCGGTGGCCCGCTATTTTACAAGGAATATTACCCATATTGAGCTGACGGCCGAGGCGGCAGAGCCGGAGGTTTTACAGGCCGGGGAAGGCTGCCGGGCGAAAATCAACATTTTGAATTACGCGGACGGCGTGGCGTTTAAGGCCGGAGAGACGATCCGGCTGGAGGGCTATGCGGACGATTACGACGTGGCGATCGAGGCGGTGGAGTTTTCGCTGGATGGCGGGGAAACCTGGACGGTCTGCCCGACTAAGGGCGCGCAGACCGACCGCTGGGTATACTGGCAGTTTGCCTTTACACTGGAGGATGCGGGCGAATACGAAATGACCGTCCGGGCGCGGACCGTGGAAGGACGGGAGTCGCCGCTGGCGTCTACGCTTCATTTCCAGGTGATGGACAGCGGACAGTGAGGAACGTTTTATAGCGGAAACGCGCCGGCATCTTGAAAAGCAAAGGGATGACGGGCATACAAATACAGGGACAGAAAAAGAACCGTTTCGCGGGTCTGAAGAGACTTGCGCGGCGGTTCTTTTTCTGTGAAAGCCTTGGATGCAGACGGCCTTCGGGGAAGCGCATAGCGCCAAATTCGGGAAGGCCTGCGCCGTGTTGCGATCGGCAATCCAGGCTCCGGATTATGCGTGGCGCCGGGGCAGCGAAGGACGCATCTTGCTTTATCTGCGGTCAGTGGGGGCTACGGCTTTATCCAGGGCATTTTGGACTGCCTGGAGTAATACATAGGCCGTGTATTTGGTGTTTTCGGCGTATGTAATATCCTTTGTGGACTGTTTTTCGAGAATCTGTGCCGAAAGTGATTCCAGCGTAGGCTCCATCAGAGGGTACATAGTGGTCATGCTTTCGTCGAGATTTAAAAGGCGGATGCTCTGGATCGCGCTTTCGTCGACGATGACCTCGACATCAAGATTCTGGCTGTTTAAAGCCAGCGAGGCCGTATAGACGCCGGGCGTATAGCCGGCGGCCGTAGCGCTGGCGGGAGCTTCTTCCTTTTTGCCGCCTTTAAACATGGTCAGAAAAAGGACGATCAGCAGGATCGCCAGTCCCGCGAATATGGCGGTGTAGATTAACTCCTTCATCTTGAGTACCACTATTTTCGTTTTTGCGCTCATAAAACCTCCGAGGGGTTTTTATATAATTTATGAACAGCCCTGACAATCCATGCCTGGGGGAGGGACTTTTTTGCGCGGGAAGCGGCGAAAAGAGGAATGTTTTTGAAAGGAGGCAGCCCCTTGGGGCCTCCGCCGAGGTGCTGCA
>CANSWW010000266.1 GCA_947650845.1 uncultured Lachnospiraceae bacterium | reverse complement strand
GAAATGGTTCCGCCCATGGCGTCTACAATACGCTTGGTAATCGCCATTCCCAGCCCGGAACCCTCTATTTTTTGTACACGGGTGTTGTCCTCTCTGCTGAAGGACTCAAAGATTACCTTCTGATACTCTTCTGACATGCCGATCCCCGTATCGCTCACCAGGAAATGGGTGCGAACGCAGGCAGTATCCTCCGGCAGCGCCTCCTGATAGACTGACACCTCAACACAGCCCTGCTCCGGCGTAAATTTGACGGCGTTCCCCAGCAGGTTAATCAACACCTGATTCAGCCGCACACTGTCACAATACACATCCTCCGCAAGAATTTCGTAGGCCTGCGCATTAAACCGCTGATGTTTTGCCTTAGCCTGCGGCTGTATGATATTGACAATGCTGTCCATCGTCTCCCGCAGTGACATTGGCTCTATATTCAGCGCCATTTTTCCGCTCTCGATCTTCGATATATCCAGCACATCATTGATGAGCCCCAGCAGATGCTTACTGGACAGCTCGATTTTATGCAGATATTCTAACGCCCGCTCCGGATTGCGTGCATTGTCAATCGCCAAAGACGTCATGCCAAGGATCGCGTTCATGGGAGTGCGTATATCGTGGCTCATGCTGGAGAGGAATTCCTGCTTTGCCGCATTGGCCTGCTCCGCCTCCTTGCGCGCCTTTTCGGCCGCTTGGCGAGCCGCATCCATTTCCTCGTTCATATGTTTCAATTCGGATACCTGATTCTTGGATACCTTTACATACTGGCAGAATAGGTAGAGGAGCATGGCGATTACTACAAAAGAAGAGGCATACACGATCGTAAGCCAGTGATTGCCCATCCCTGAAATCGCTTGATCCAGCCCGTCAAAGGGAAGAACCGTCACCAGATACCATTCGCAGTAGGGCAGACTGGTACCGTACAGATGGCGGCGCGATTCGCCGCTTTGCAGGATGACGGAATACTCTTCGTCTGCGTTCATTGCGGCCGTCAGCTGCCCGATATAGAACGCGGCTTCTTCGTCCTGGCCCTCAAAGATACGATAAAGCCTGTCAAAATAATTTTCATGGATACTGCCCTCATCCCGGACTACATAACTGCCATCCTTTCGTATGACAAAAGAATAACTCAAAGAGCTGTCCGAATCCAGAAAAAGGACCTCCCCCATATATTTGGAAGAAAGACCTACCACCATAGCAAGGCTTTCGCTTCCGTCGGCCATAGGATATTCGCAGGGAACGCCAAAGAGAATCACGCCCTCCCCGCCGCTGTCGACCGCCGACGCCGCTTTGCGTTCCCCATTCCTCAGGCTCTCCAAAAACGGCTCCGGATGGTTGAGGGCTACCGGATCGCCGTAAATCATTTCCATCTCGCCGTCAGAGGAAAACAGGGCGGCGCACAAAAAATGTCTTGCCCTTGCGCCATATTCGATCTCTTCCTTCGAGCCGTAAAGCGACTCTCCATCCCCCGCCGCGATATGCGCTATGGATTCCGCCATCGTTAGACGGAGCTCTATGATCGTTTCAAAATGTAAAGATACCTGCTCGTTCATCCCGGCCATATAAGCGGTGCCTATATTCTCAATCGTGCTCTCGCTCATATTGTGAATGTAGATTCCAAGGAAGGAAAACACGACAATATTTAAGCAAATGATTACCGCGATGCTGATTTTTAAGGAACGCGGCAAAGCCTTGTTTTTCATATTTTTTCTATCTCCACCGTTTTTAATGTCTGCGCTGCCCGCGCGGCCCTTCGGTCAAAGCATTAGCAACGCCTCAGCCGGCCCATGACCTCGAACATTTTGCCGATGTCCACCGGCTTCGCCAAATGCTCATTCATCCCGGCATCCTTTGCCAACGCGATATCCTCTTCAAACGCGTTCGCCGACAGCGCTATAATCGGCACCGCTTTTGCGTCGGACCGGTCCAGGCCGCGAATCACCCGCGCCGCCTCATATCCGCTCATAACCGGCATCATCAAGTCCATAAGCACGCAGTCAAATGTGCCCGGAACAGAGGCCGCAAAGGCGTCCACGGCGACCTTTCCATCGCAGGCCGTCACGACCTCCACGCCCGCCTCGCTCAGCAGGTACTCTACGATTTCACAGTTGATCTCATTATCCTCGACCAGAAGGACGCGCATTCCGGCAACCTTGTCCCGCGCCTCCCCCTTTTTCGCCGCGGGCGGTTCGCTCCCTGCCTCATCGACGCGAACCGGCAGTGTGATTCGGATCACGCTTCCTTTGCCGATCTGGCTGTCTATCTCAACGGTCCCCTTCATCTGGTCCACCAGTTTCTTTACGATGGACATGCCAAGCCCTACGCCGTTATAATGCGTTCTCGCCTCCGGATGCTCCTGCGTAAAGGGCTCAAAAATGTGCTCCTTGAAGTCCTCGCCGATCCCGATTCCGGTATCTTCGATCACAAAACGAAAGCTCGCGGTCCCGTTTCCAAAGGCGGTTTCCTCTACCTGGACAAACACGGAGCCATGGGGCCGGTTATATTTGAGCGCATTGTCAATGACATTCATCAGCACCTGCTTTACGTACAGCGGATTTCCGATCACTCTACTATGTCGCAGGGCGGGCTCCTTTAGCACCAGGCGGATTCCCCGCTCATCCGCCTGGGCGGACAGTATCGTGATACAATCCTTGAGTGCGGCATCCAGGTCAAACGGTTCGGCCACCGCTGCCGGTCTCTTGCTCTCCAGCTTGCTGACCTCCAGAACATCGTTTACCAAAGACAGCAGATGCTCCGCTGACACACGGATCTTTTCCCGGCAGTCTCTCTGCCGCTTGGGATCCCCTTCGCTTTTTTCCAGAATAGCCAGCATTCCCATAATCCCGTTGATCGGCGTGCGCAGGTCGTGAGACATATGGGAAAGGAATTCGCTTTTTGCCGAATTGGCCCGTCTCACTCTCTCCAAAAGCTCCATAATGGACTGCTCTTGTTTCTTCCTCGTCACCATAGTCTCTGTAATATCCTGATGGTATCCGTTCAGGCTGGCGCCTGTTTTCTTAAAGGTCTTATCCGGCACGCCGCCGCAGCGGACATAGATTTTCCCCAGCTGCGGATGATGCCAGGGGTAGATCACCTCCGAGCGCCCTGTCTCCAGTATTTCCTGCACCGCCTCCTGCACCATCTCCACATAGTCCGGCTCAATATTTTCAAACCAGTGCCGGTAGCACTCCTCTGGCTCAATCTCCTCCGGCACTCCCAAAAGAATCCGCATGGTGCGATCTGCGTACATCCTGGGCCGGCAGCCCTCCTCCAGCTCAATCGTCCAGATGCCGGTCCTGGCCCCCTCCAGAATGTCCTCCAGGCTCTGCCTGGCCTCCAGCTTATATTTCTCCTCCTGCTCCACCACGGCATTGACGTCCCGCTGCGCAAAAATCGCGCAGTGCGAGTCCGCCGTGTTTTCCATGACGGAAAAATGCATCTCCAGGTGCTTCAGGCCGTAGGCGCCGTCCTTCACCTGGTAGCGGACCGAGAATTTCTTCTTGGTTTGAAGCTGCGCGAGCACATAATCCCTTTTCGTCGCGGCGCGGAGTCGTTCCTGATCCCGGGAAACCACACATCGAGAAATATACCGCTCCATGGCCGTTTGATAGCCCTCCCGAAAGTCGGCGGCCCAATCCATTCCCATCTGTTCGCTGTTTCGGTAGACCTCGCATTCGCCTGTATCAAAGTTTACCTGATAGATGCCCAGGTAATCCACGCTGAGGGCATGAAGCACGTTGTAGCTCTGCTTTTGAAGCTCTCGAAACAGGTTGCGCCGTT
>CANSWW010000265.1 GCA_947650845.1 uncultured Lachnospiraceae bacterium | reverse complement strand
CAATGTAGAATCATGTCTGATAATACAGGTTTGAAGTGTTAAAAAATGGATAAGATTTATAAAATTCATAATTTAAGGTTGCGTTTTTTGAAAAGAAAGCGTATAATGTGGACTGTTATAATTCTCCGCGGCAGATGAAACAGATTGCTTTGGTGAATGTTTTAACAATCTTTTTAGAGGAGGAACCAGATTATGAAAAAAAGATTTACGGCAATTGCGGCGTTGGCCGTGGCGGCAGCCATGAGCCTGACAGCATGTACCCAGTCCCAGAACGCAGCGCCTGAGACACAGGCCGCGGCGGCGGAGACAGCAGCACAGGGCGGCGAGGAAAAGGCGGAGGATGCGGCTCCGGCTCCGGCCCCTTCAGCGGACGCGGCGAGCCTTAAGATGGCGACCGGCGGCACGACAGGTACATACTATGCTTACGGCGGCGTGATTGCGAATATTTTGAACGGCAAGCTTGGAAGCCTTCAGTTAAACGTGCAGTCTACCGGCGCTTCCAAAGCGAATATTTTCCTGATCGACGACGGCGAGGCGGATGTGGCGATCGTGCAGAACGACGTTATGGACTATGCTTCCAAGGGAACGGATCTGTTTGAGGAGGACGGCGCGATTGAGTCCTTTTCCGCAGGCGCGGCGCTCTATGCGGAGGTGTGCCAGATCATTTCTTCCGGGGATATCAAGTCCGTTGAGGATTTAAAGGGTAAGAGAGTGTCTGTGGGCGACGCGGGTTCCGGCGTGGAATTCAATGCGCGTCAGATTCTGAACGCATATGGTATCACCTTTGATGATATTGAAGTAAATAACTTAGGCTTTGGCGATTCTGCCGACGCGTTAAAGGACGGCAAGATCGACGCGTTCTTCTGCACAGCAGGCGCTCCGACCACGGCGATCACAGAGCTTGCAACTACAAATTCCATCAATCTTCTTGGAATTGACGACGAGCACGCAGCGGCTCTGCAGAACGACTATGCATTCTATACCCAGTACACGATTCCGGGCGGAACGTACAAGGGCGTTGATGACGATGTGGTGACGGTAGCGGTTAAGGCTACCCTGATCGTATCTGACAAGCTGAGCGAGGATGTGGTTTATGATCTGGTAAAGGGTCTTTTTGACAATAAGGATGCGATCACAGCGGGCCATGCCAAGGGCGCGGAGCTGGATCCGGCTTATGCAGTAGACGGCATCTCCGTTAAATTCCATCCGGGTGCAGAGAAATACTTTAAAGAGGCGGGTGTACTGCAATAAAACGCCTGCAAATCCATATGGGCAAAGGAGCTGTAGCTGCAATAATAGTTGTTATTATTGCAGCTATTCTCACTTTTTCGGCGGTGTGCCGCAGAGGCTGGTATCTGACGCTCCGGGATGGGGATACAAAAGAGGTATACGCCAGGTACAGGGTGGAGGAAGGGGATGAATTTTCGGTTTCCTTTATCCATTCGGTCAATAAGAGCCCTTTGATTGACGTATATCAGATTCGGGGACACGCGATCTATGTGGTGCGCACGATCTATTACGGCTTTGGGGCGGGCGTCCAGACGGAGCTGGAGGATGGGCAGACGCTGGCCTACGGGGAGGACGGGGCGATGATTGTTTCCGGTTTTGACCGGGAAATGCCCCATCTGTCCTATATTGTGGGAACGGTTTCGGATCATGTGCTTACAGTCCATGGGAAAGAGATTAGCTTGAGGGAAGTATGCGGCAGGAATTCCACTGTGGAATTTACCTGTGAATTCCGGCAGTATTGATGGAGGTAGGGATGAGTGATAAGAATAAGCTGAACGGGGCGGGGCCTGATACAGGCGCAGCGCCGGATACATCCACCGGCACAGCGGCCGATGTGGATGAGATCATGAAAAAATATGACAGGGAATCGAATACGCGCGTATTTGAGGGCGTCCCGAGGGTGGTTATCAAATATCTTCTGGCGGCGTTTTCCCTGCTGATGGTTTATATGAACCTGTTTGCGAACTGGGATGAGCGCGTGAGGCGGGCGTCCTTTGTGGGAATGGTGATTATTTTTGCATTTCTCCTGTACCCGGCCAAAAAGGGCAGCGGGGCTGTGAGAACGAATTACGTGCCGTGGTACGATGTGCTTCTGATGGTGATTGGAAGCGGGAGCTTTTTCTATTACGTGGTGAATTTCAGCGCGATTATCAAGCATGCGACGCGCATTAACCAGGTGGAGATCATCCTGGGCGTGCTGGGCGTACTGGTGCTGGTGGAGGCGTGCCGCCGGGTGGTGGGCCTTCCGATCCTGTGCGTGGCTACCTGTTTTGTGATCTATGCGTTTTCGACGGGCGCGAGCTTAAAGTCTATTGTGTATAACCTGTTCTACACAACAGGCGGGGTGATCGGCACGCCGATCGGCGTGTGCTCCACGTATATTGTGCTGTTTATTTTGTTCGGCGCGTTTCTGGAGGTGACGGGGATCTCGGAGTTTTTCATCCAGGTTGCAAACTCCATCGCAGGCGCGTCCTCGGGCGGCCCGGCCAAGGTGGCGGTTATCTCCAGCGCCCTGTGCGGGATGGTGTCCGGAAGCTCGGTTGCGAACACAGTGACGACCGGTTCTGTGACGATCCCTCTGATGAAAAAGACCGGCTACCGCGGCGAGTTTGCGGGCGCGGTGGAGGCGGCGGCCTCGACAGGAGGGCAGATCATGCCGCCGATCATGGGCGCGGCCGCGTTCCTGATGGCTGAGATGGTCGGCGTGCAGTACGGCGTGATTGCGGTCAAGGCGATCCTCCCGGCATTTTTATATTTCCTGGGAATCTTTATTATGGTTCACTTAGAGGCGAAACGGCTGGGGTTAAAGGGCCTTAATAAGGAGGAGCTGCCGAAGTTCGGGCATCTGATCCTCACAAAGGGCTTTCTCCTGCTCCCGCTGATCATCCTGGTGGTTATGGTCATGAAGGGCTTTACCATGTCGCGCTCTGCGGTGATTGCAACGTTTGTGGCCATTGCGGTGAGCATGATCCGCAAGGAGACGAGGATGAATCTCGACGGATTTGTGACAGCCCTTGAGAACGGCGCGAAGAATACGCTGTCCGTGGCGATTGCCTGCGGAATTGCGGGTATCATCGCCGGCGTGGTTACCATGACCGGGCTGGGGCAGATCCTGATCTCCGCGATCGTGTCCGTGGCGGGCAATGTCACGCTGATCGCGCTTCTTCTGACCATGGTGACCTGCGTGGTGCTGGGCATGGGCGTGCCGACCACGGCGAATTATATCATCATGGCAACGACCTGCGCGCCGATCCTGGTGACGGGCATGCATATCGAGCCGATCGCGGCGCATATGTTTGTGTTCTATTTCGGAATCGTGGCGGATATCACGCCTCCGGTGGCCCTGGCCGCGTATGCGGGCTCGGCGATTGCGAAGTCGAATCCGATGCGGACGGCGTTAAATGCCTCGAAGCTGGCCATCGCGGCCTTCATCGTGCCGTATATTTTTGCGCTGAATCCGGCGATGCTGTTCATTGATACAACGGCGGCCGGGGTGGTGATGATTGTGGTGACCTCGATTGTGGGACTGTTCGGCGTGTCAGCCGGGCTGGAAGGCTTTATGATGGCGAATATGCCGATGTGGCAGAGGATCCTTTCGGTGATTGGCGGGCTGATGCTGATCTATCCGGGGAATCTGACGGATATTCTGGGCGTGGCGATCGTCGGGGTGGTGCTGGCGATGCAGGTTTCGGCCAGGAGGAAGGCGGCTGTGTAGAAGAGATATGTTCCGAAGGATTAAGCTAATGTAATGAGAATTGCGGGATGTTGTTTATCGTGGGGAGGCCGCCGTGGCCAGCTCCTGTATCC
>CANSWW010000264.1 GCA_947650845.1 uncultured Lachnospiraceae bacterium | reverse complement strand
ACCGGCAGCGGTTTACGCCTCATGCGCGTTTTCCATGTTCACAGGGTCTTGGCCTACCCAATGCGCGGAAAAATTCCGCCTTCTAAGGCCGTTTTGTTTTTATATCATAACCGTTTCCCTGATCCCGCATGGGTGAAGCTTTGGTCAGATGCCGCCGCTTATTCACAGAATCGGCTGTATGATTTATTTTATATACTGCTTGTTTTATTGGCTGTCTGTTCGATCGTGCTTACTTTTAATCCGGCCTGCTTCCTCACGCAGCTTCTGTCCCCGTTTCTTGGCGTTACGAGCGGCGTTTGTTTTCTCCGGCAGTTCCAGCCCGCAGGAGCCGCAATAGAAACAATGATCCCGTTTTTCCCCGCAAGCTCCGCACACACAGCATTCCCGGCTGATGTCTTTGCCGAATACTTCGACCAATTCCAGCGAGTGCTCCCGGCATTTCTGCTCCAATCTTTTACGGATATAGCCGCGCTGCCACATACGGACGCTCCAATTATACTTCTTTACCCGGCCGGCCCGGCTCTGAGCGGGCAGCTTTGGCAAATACAGTACACGCGGTTTTTCTTCTCGCAGGAAACGGTTTAGCTCCGTATTGATATACGTATGCAGCGCCGCATCCCGCCGTCGCTTCTGTTCCCAGTACTTTTTGCGACCGGGATTATCTGCCTTATTTCTGCGGTATATGGCGCTCTGCTGTCGGAGCCATTCCGCTTCTTCCGTAATCCATTCCCCCAGCCTGGCTCCATACTCATGGCCGGAATCTGTCGTCAGCATCGTGAAAAGCCCTATGGACAGCCCGACTTCGGCCTGGTATTCCTCATGGGCCCGGACCGGTACGTCAATCGGCACAAGGATCTCGATGCCCTTTTGCTCCCGGTCCAGCTTTATGTATAGTTGACGCCGATAGCTGTTTCCGTCCGTCAGCGGGACAAAAACCCGTTTCCGCTTTTCCTTTACCGTAATATAAATGCCGTGCTCCCCGTACCGATAGGCCCGCTCCGCCACCGCAAAGCCGTCTGCTTTTTCCGTATGCAGCTTTGTCTGGCTTTTGCGCACCTGCCGTTTTAAATAGCTGTTCAGCCGCCGAATATCCACTGCCTCGGCCAGTCTGTCATACTGCGCCTGTAATTCTTCTGTCAGGAGGACTTCTTCCTTCTGTAGAATGGCGCAGAAAGCATTGTTGACCTTCAGCACAAACCGCAGGTAATGGGCTTCCTCTGCGCTCAACCCTTCATGCTTTTGTATGGCCTGCGATACGCGGCTCTTTGTCTGCGTCCACTGGTTCTTGATATCCGCCAGCGCCTCAAATACCGCCAGATAATAATACACCGACGGCAGTCCCAGCTGCTCCCGCAAACCGCTCTGCGTCATTTCGTTTTGTACGGTATAGCCCGGGTAAATCTTAGACAATCCACCAATCCCGCCATAACGTTCATATACGGCGTTCTTTACGCGCCGGTAATCGCTGGCCACCTCCTGAAGCTTCGCCAAATCCGCCTCCGAGAGCGGCGCCTTATTAAATTGGCGAATTGTCTTGCATACAGTGTTTGCTGGCATTGCTCCACCCACGCCTCCGACGCCTATACGCAGCCGTCGGCGCCGCCTGTCCCTAAGAAAGAGTCGGAACCAAAAAAGTGTAGGTTTTGGGAATCTTGCATTACACTCCTATTCCTATGTTATCGTAACACAAAGAGCGGATTTTTTCAATAATAAAATCTTTTCCAACAGTAAAAGTACCGCCAGAAGCTTTCAAAATACATTCCCAAAACCTACACTTTTTTGGAATTTGTTCGACAATTTCTGTCTTTCCTACTCTTCTTGCGCCATCCGTATCCTATTGGCCCAATTGTAAAACGTGGATTTTGCCATCCCACAGGCCCGCGCCGCTTCCGTCCCTGTCATTCGTTTCTCCCGCCATTCCCGGTACACGACCTGGAACTCATCCGGCAACGGCTTTTTCGGCCTTCCGAAATTCACTCCGCGCCGCCTGGCGGCCGCGATCCCTTCCTGTTGCCGCTCCCGGATATTTTTTCGCTCATTTTTCGCCACAAACGACAAAACCTGCAGCAGCACGTCCCCGATAAACACCCCCAGCAAATCGCTATGTCTGCGGGTATCCAAAATCGGCATATCCAGAATGCAGATATCCACCCTCTTTTCCTTTGTCAGATAGCGCCACTGTTCTAAAATCTCCTCATAGTTGCGCCCCAATCGATCAATGCTCTTTATGTAAAGCAAGTCCCCTGAGCGCAGCCGTCTGAGCAGCTTTTGGTACATCGGCCGGTTGAAATCCTTCCCCGACTGCTTATCCATATAAATCCGCTGTTTGGGAATCCCGATTTCCTGCATCGCCAGCATCTGCCTGTCCTCCTTCTGCTCTCGGGTACTCACACGAATATACGCATATATGTTCTCCATGGTCTCCTCCTTCTTGCTCGTGTCCTCAGAGCCCTTTAAGGCCCCCTCTGGTTTCCTTCTTCTGGTTCGTATTTTCTGTCTATTATAAAGGAAAACTATGGGAAAAAATATTTTTGTAAAAATCACTCCCGCACACAAAAAATGTTTAAATTTCAACATTTCCCTATATTTTAAAAGCAAAAAAGTTGCTACTAAATGTAGCAGCTTCTCGATTCTTACCATTTGCTATGCAGCTGTCTGCCTCATCCTGCTGAAGCCTTGCCTCTTACGACTGCGCCGGCCCCCTTTCAGCTGTACCCAAGCCCCTTTCGGCTACGGCCAAGCCGCCTTCGGCTACGGCCAGCCCCCTACGACTGCGGCGCATACAAATCCCGGTTAACCGGCTCATAAAACCGCCTGCGAATCTCCTCCCCTTCCCGCGTTACTCCCAGCAGCCACATCATTTTCGTCACCACCGCTTCCACGGTCATATCATAGGACTGCAGAAGCGTCGGGCACTTCATGGCTTTTTTACCCACCGCATAGACTCCTACGTCGCTGCCCTCAAAAAGCGCCTGTGTCGTCACCACGACAATTTTCCCCTGCGCCGCCAGCTTTTCCACCTCGGACAGAAAATTCCGCCGGTCCACAAAAGGCACGCCGCCTACGCCGTAGCTCTCAATGACGATCACGTCGTAGCGCGCTCCCACATACTCGAGGATATCCGGATCCATCCCCGGGATCAGCTTCAGCAAAAAAACCGAGGGCCGCACCGTCTCATAAAAATCCGGGCCGCCGGGGCGCACCGGCGTTTCGAAATAACGTATCACATGCCCGTCATAAATCCGCGCCGCCACCGGATGGTTCACGCTTTCAAACGCGTCGTAGCTCTTGCTTTTGATCTTGCGGGCCCGCGTACCAAAAATCGCCTTGCCGTCAAAGACCAGGTATACGCCCGCGATTCCCTCCTCGCAGGCCAGCACAAAGCTGTCGTGCAGATTCTTTCTCGCATCGCTGATCCCATAGCCGATCGGCTTCTGAGAACCCGTCAGCACAATCGGCTTGTCCGCGTTCTGAATCAGATAAGACAACGCCGCGGCCGTATATGCCATCGTGTCCGTGCCATGTGTAATCACAAACCCGTCATAGCTCTCATACCTTTCCCGGATCACGCGCACCATTTGCAGCCAATTCTCCGGCTGCAAATTTGTACTGTCAATATTCAAAATCTGCACCGCGTCCGCTTCGCAAAAACCATGTATTTCCGGCACCGCCTTTAAAAGGGCCTCCGGCTCCACCGCCGGCGCCAGCCCCTCCTCGGTTTGCTGGGACGCGATCGTCCCGCCCGTAGCAATCAGTAAAATCTTTTTTAAAGCCTGCTTCCCCATGCCGTTTCCTTTCCTCTTTCTTGTCCATGTTCTCAGGACATACTGGTACACCCCTGTGG
>CANSWW010000263.1 GCA_947650845.1 uncultured Lachnospiraceae bacterium | reverse complement strand
AGGACATGTGGCGCGCTGGAGCACCAGGGTGCTGTAGGTAACGATATGCACGCGTCGTTTCAAGAGCAGGTCGGCCAGAGGGGCAATACTTGTCCCGCAGTCAAGGAACACGCTCTCCCCGTCCTTCACCTCTACGGCGGCCAGCGCGGCCGCCGCGACAGCGCTCTTTTCATGGTGACGGATCCGTTCCTTGGCGCTCATGGAAAGCTCCCCCGCATCCAGCAGATTTTCCGTACCTTCACTGAGGGCAGCGCCGCCCTGCACGCGTACAAGCTTCCCCTCGCGCTCCAGCTTTTCCAGATCGCGGCGGATCGTCGCCTCAGATGTCCCTAATGTGCGCGCCACATCCTTCAAGTTGATGATTTTCCTGTCGTGAACCTGCTGCAAAATATACAGCTTCCGTTCCGATGCGATCATTTCCCTGCCCTCATTTCTCTATCCTTATTTCCCCAGCAATGCGGCTCCGATGATCCCCGCGTCATTGCCCAGGCTCGCCCGAAAGATCTCCGGCGGCTCGATCAAATCCGAGGCATAGCAGGTCTCATGCACCAGCTGGCGTACCGGATCGATCAAGTAGTCGCCCTGATTGCTCACGCCGCCTCCCAGGATCACGACGCCCGGCCTGAAGGTCGTCACCAGGCTGCTGATCCCGGCCGCCAGATAACTCACATAATTCTCCACCACGCGCAGCGCCGCCTCGTCGCCCTGCTTTGAAGCCTCAAAGGCGGTCCGTCCGTCTACCTGGCGAATATCATTGTTACACATCTCATACATCCGGCTGGTCGGATACGAAGCCATCATCTCGATCGTCTGTCGAATCAGCGCCGTCACCGAAGCGTACGCCTCCAGGCAGCCCTTGCGACCGCAGGTGCAGCGCACACCGTTATACACCAGCGTCGTGTGCCCCGGCTCACAGCCATACCCGTTCCCGCCCAAATAAATTTTCTTGTTGATAATAAAGCTCCCGCCGACGCCGGTTCCCAGCGTCAGCATCAGCACATTGTCAAACTCCTTCGCCGCGCCGCCATAGGCTTCCCCCAGGGCCGCGCAGTCGGCATCGTTCGCCACCTTCACCGGAATATCCCAGTTCTTGCGGAATTCGCCGATAATATCGGCATCCTTCCAGCCCAGGTTATTCGCAAACACCACATGGCCGTTATGAGGATCAATGGTACTCGGCGCGCCAATCCCCACATAGTCTATATCCCGTTGTGAAAGCCCGGCCATATCAACCGCCTTGCGCGCCGCCTGCGCCATATCCGCCACAATGGCTCCAAACGAGCGCCGCCCCTGCGTGGGCACACTGTGCTTGGCCACAAAACGGCAATTTTCATCAATCACTCCGACCGCAATATTGGTTCCGCCCAAATCGATTCCCAAATAATTCTTCATGCCGTCCCCCTATATCCCGTATTTTTTCAGCTTTTCATCGATAAACGCCTTGGCCCGCGGGATATCCCCCTCGTCCAGATGCTCGATAATCAACGGCATATTCGGATGATGCTTGGCAAGCAGCTGCAGGTACCAATCATAATTCAGGCATCCAAGCCCGGCCGCCGGCAGCTCCACCGCCCCCGAGCCCCGGAAGCTGTGCGACTCGTCGGCATCGATATCCGCATGCTTTTCCGAAGTATCCTCCGCCAGCTTGCAGTCCTTGGCATGCGCAATCTTCATATACGGCGCCAGACGGTCAAACACCTTTGAAAGCTCCCCGTCCATATTACCGATATTCTCCCCCGTGTAATAATTGGTCGGGTCACACAAAAGCTGCAGATACGGCGAATCCACATCCCGGAACAGCCGTTCGATCTGCTCCACACTGCCGATTACATTGTTAATGTAATTCTCAATGATAAAGACCACATCATGCTCCGCCGCGCAGGCTACCAGATCCTTGATAATCGCCAATACCTCCTGGTACGCCTCCTCGCTGGCATTGTGATCGTCCCACACCCAGTCACTTTCCTTATTATACGTGCCGGTTTCACTGGCGATATACCCACAGCCCAGCTTGCGGGCAAAGCCGATCATGCGCTTAAAATAATCAATATTCTCCTGTCTCTTCTGCGGATCCGGATGCACAAAATTCGTGTACGCCGACAACGCCACGATCGGCAGATTCGCGTCGCGGAACTTATCGCGGATCACCCTCGCCGTCTCGTCGTTTAGCTCGCCCCGCATCGCATCGCAGTCCTTAAAGGATACGTCCAGCTGGACACAGGAGAAGCCGCCCTCCTTGATCCGGCGAATCGTCTCGTCGATGGTACACGGATAATAGCCTGTAAAAATCCCCACGTTAATCATAGTATCTGCCTCCTAATTTTAATCCTCTTCCAACACCTCGTCAAGTCCCACTGTCCTCTTCTCCCGAATCGAACGATAACACGCCTCCACACAGCCGATCGTACGGATATTGTCCTCGGCCGAAATCTCCGGCACCTCCCCCTTTTCCACCGCGCACAACAGACTGCTCATCGTCCCCCGAAACGCGTCCGGAAACCAAACCGTATCCCAGCTCGGGCGGATCCACTCGTGCGGGAACGCCCGGCAGGTCATCTCAAACGTGCTCGGGCAATGCGCCGGATACTGCGGCCAGCCGATCGTGCCCTGCGCCATGCCCTCGGTCCCCTCGACCCGCCACTTAATATACGTATCCTTCTCGCACGGCTCATTCGGCCAGGCCCATACATCGTCCAGGCTCGTCGCCATCAGACCGTTCGCGTAATGATACGTATATTGGGTAATCCCATCCACATGCGCAAATTTCGTGCGCGGATCCGTGCGGCAGACCGCCGTAATCTCCTGCGGATCACCGAACAAATAGCGGAAAATATCCACATGGTGAATCCCCATACCAAAAATCTCCAGCTTATCATACTCTTCCAAAAACGTCTGCCAATGCGGAATCGCCCGCATCTCGATCGTCCCCAGGACCGGCCCCCCCAAAAGCCCCTCCTCCAGCACGTATTTGAGCGCCCGCATCGACTGATCGTAGCGCATATTCGAATTGACCGCCACCGCCACTCCGGCCTCCCGGCACAGCCGCTCAATCTCCCGCGCCTCCGAAAGGGACATAGCGATCGGCTTCTGGCAAAGAATCCCCTTAATGTTCGGATGCTTCACCGCCTCCGCCACCACCTCCAGCTGCTTATCCGGGGGGATCGCAATATCCAAAATTTCCAGCGCCGGATCCGCAAGCATCTCCTGCCAGGAGTCAAATACATGCGGGATGCCGTACTGCGCGGCCACCTCCTCGCTGTGGGCCCGTGTGCGGGAAGCAATCCCGTATACGGACAGCCCCAGGTCACGGTAGGCCGCCAGCTGGCAGTCGCGCATAATAAAGCCGGAGCCGACGCAGCCGATCCGCCAGTCCTTTTTCTGCGGGAGCGGGGGTTCGATTGCCCGTAAGATCCCCTGTAGTAATGTCTGTTTTTCCATATCTTTCACCTCGTTTCGTATGTTTTATGAAGGGTATGCAAGGGGGTGGGAGGCGGAGGGAACGCCAGGGTTTCGAGGTCTTTCCTTCCTGGGGCCGCTCTCGCTCCGTGCCGGACGCAGCGGTGCTAAGTTCGCACTTCGCCTGCGGCTCGCGCTCACTAAGAACCGGCGTCCGCCAAGGGCCCGCTCGGGGAAGGCCCACGGATCCCGGCTGTGACCTTTCGGTTCCCAAAACGCGTCGCGAATGCCCCCTGCGTCTCTTGGCGGCTTTTTGGAAATTTTTCGATGCTGGAAAAGTTTGTGGGGGATGGACGTTTTTTGAGCAATTCCTGAGCGATTTTTCAGATATGTTGTA
This sequence comes from uncultured Lachnospiraceae bacterium, assembly GCA_947650845.1. Lineage (GTDB taxonomy): Bacteria > Bacillota > Clostridia > Lachnospirales > Lachnospiraceae > RGIG7193. The sequence continues at coordinate 53 of CANSWW010000263.1, read as the reverse complement.
ACCGTTTTTCTTGGAACGAATTGCAGAACGAACTTGCCGACGGCTTGCGCAGC
>CANSWW010000262.1 GCA_947650845.1 uncultured Lachnospiraceae bacterium | reverse complement strand
GAAAATGTATATATCTCCTGTCAAGCTCCCCCATGACCACCAGGCCTTCCACCGCCTCCCCCATCGGATTGTCCGCGTCAAATGTGGAAGCACTTTTGCAAATCTTTATTTCTTCCCAGCACCAGCATCGTATCGTCCGCCTCCAGCACACTGTCCGGCGAGACAGAAAGCTCGAGTTTCCCATTCCTCTTAATGCCCATGATGTTAATCCTGTATTTTTTCCGGATATCAATCTCTCCAATCGTCTGGCCGCTCCAGCTCCCCGGAACCGGAATCTCAAACATGGCGTGGTCCTCATCCAATTCGATGTAGTCCAGAATATGGTCGGCGCTGTAACGAATAGCCGTCCATTTCGCCAGCTGCTTCTCCGGGTAGACCACCTCGTCCGCGCCGTTGCGCAGCAGGAACTTTGCCTGCACGTCCCTGGCCGCCCGGGCGACCACAAACCTCGCGCCGAGCTCTTTAAGCAAGGACGTAGTCTCCAGAGAACTCTGAAAATCATTTCCGACGGCAACGATACAGACGTCGTAATTGCGGATTCCCAACGTTTCCAAAAACGCCCCGTTCGTGCTGTCGCCAATCTGCGCATTGGTGACAAACGGCAGCACCGCGTCCACCCGCTCCTCCACATGATCGACCGCCATGACCTGGTGCCCCAGCTGGTTTAAATGCAGGGCAATATGCTTTCCAAAGCGCCCCAGACCGATTAAAAGTATGGATTTCATACGCTGTTTCCTCCTTCAGCCAACGACTATTTTTTCCCGCGGAAGCTTTGCCGCCTTTTTAGGCGCGCCGGACAAGGCCGCAAAGACTAACGTCAGCCCCCCGACTCTGCCGCAAAACATAAGTAAAATCAAGATTACCCTCGACAATGCGCTAAGCCCCTGAGTAATCCCCAGCGACAGGCCGACAGTTCCCACCGCGGAAGCAGCCTCAAAGAGGCAGGTAAGCATCGGAAGCCCTTCCAGCATGCTTATCGCCAAGCCGCCAAAAAAGAATAATACAAGATACATCAACAGAATTGTCGCCGCATTTTTAACCACACTATCCTCCATCCGCCTCCCAAAAAAATGAGGATACTCTTTTCTGGTAAAGGTAGAGGCGGCCACCGCAAGCAGCACCGCAATCGTGGTAACCTTCATGCCGCCCGCCGTAGAGCCAGGACCGCCGCCCACCAGCATCAACACAATGATGATGCACTGGCCCGCCTCGCTCAGGCCGTTCAAATCTACGGTATTAAAGCCGGCGGTCCTCGGCGTCACCGCTTGAAAAAGCGAGCTTAGAATCCGCTCTCCCTGCGCAAGAGAAGCAAATTCACAAAAGTAAAAGTAGAAGGCCGGTATCGCTAACAAAACAGCCGTCGTACAAAGGATCACCTTGCTCTGCATTCGATATTTATGCAAACGGAGCCGATTAACCCAGATGTCATCCCAGGTTAAAAAGCCAATGCCGCCCGCGACAATCAAAAACATTACGATTAGATTCACCGCCGGCTCGGCGGCGTAACGGGTCAAGGACGAAAACGCTCCCGTCGTTCCCATCAAGTCAAAACCAGCGTTGCAAAAAGCCGAAACCGAATGAAACAGCGCCATCCAGAGCCCCTGAATTCCGAAATCCCTGCAAAAGACGAAAGCCATACCGACCGCTCCCAGCAATTCAACCAGCAATGCCATTCTCAGGATAAAGCCGGTCAAACGCACAATGCCTCCTACCTTTGGCGCTGAAATCGCCTCCTGCATCGTACTGCGCTGCTTTAACGAAATCTTACGGCCGGAAAGCATCGCAAAGGAAGCCGCTACCGTAATCACCCCCATGCCTCCGATCTGAATCAAAAGCAAAATCACAGTCTGTCCAAAGGCACTCCAGTATGTCGCAGTATCATGAAGCACAAGCCCCGTAACGCAGACGGCGGAGGTCGCGGTAAACAACGCGTCCAAAAACGGGGTCGCCGCCCCCTGCCGGCTGGAAAACGGCAGCATCAGGAGCACGGCTCCGGATAAGATCACCCCCAAAAAACCGAAAATAATAATCTGAGCGGACGTCAGTTTCTTCCTTCTATGAACCACTATACTCATGTATATATACGCGGCCCCTTTCTCTCTTTATCCGATCTTTATCATACGTCCGTTCCGATAAAGAACGTAAAAAAATATCCGCTCCCGTATTAAGATGCTCTAAAGAATCAAATAAAACAAGACGCACCCGCCGTATCCGGTACGTCCTGTCTTTTTTCCGAATCCACATGCGCCTGGCGGCGCAGCGCCATCTTTTTCAAATTCGTCCGTGGTTTTTGGAAAACCCATCTATACTTAAACCAGGCGCTCCCGGCGGCAGCCCGATACCGTGCCTTTGCCAGGCCGCCGGACAGCCTCGGTGCGTCCGCCAGATTACGCCGCCCTTGCGGAGAGATCCCCTCCCTCCTTTACGACAGCTGCGCCGCCCCCGTCTCGTACGCCTTGGCGATCGCGTCCGCGACCCCGGCCGGGTTCTTGCCCCCGGCCTGCGCCATATTCGGGCGTCCGCCGCCGCCGCCGCCCACACAAGCCGCCGCGGCCTTAATCAAGTTGCCGGCGTGCGCGCCCTTTTCAATCGCTCCGTCCGTCGCCGCCGCCATCAGATTGACCTTGCCGTCCACGACGCTCGCCAGCACCACCACGCTGTCTCCCAGCTTCGCCTTCAGATCGTCGCCCAGGTTGCGAAGGCCGTTCATATCCACGCCCTCCACGCTGGCCGCCAGAAGCTTCACGCCGTTTATCTCCTTCGCCTGGCTCAGGATATCGCCGGCCGCCTCCTTCGCCAGCTTATCCTTCAGCTTTTCATTCTCCGCCTTCAGCGCCCGCAGCTCCTCCTGCAGGCTCTCAATGCGCCTCGGCAGCTGGCGGACATCGGAGCGCGCCAGCTGCGCCAGCTCCCTTAGCTCCTCCTCCAGCCCCGTATAATAATCAAACACGCCCTGGTCCGTCAAAGCCTCGATCCGGCGCACCCCGGCCGCGATCCCGGCCTCGGAGAGGATCTTAAAGCGGGTAATGACGCTCGTGTTGCCCACATGCGTGCCGCCGCACAGCTCGCGCGAAAAATCGCCCATACTCACCACGCGCACCTCCTCGCCGTACTTCTCGCCAAAGAGGGCCATGGCCCCGGTCTTTCTGGCCTCGTCGATGCCCATGACCTCGGTCACGACCGGCAGGGCCGCCGCGATTTCTTCATTAACCAGCTTCTCCACTGCCGCCAACTCCTCCGGCGTCATGGCCGAAAAATGCGTAAAGTCAAACCGCAGGCGGTCGGGCGACACCAGGGAACCGGCCTGCTCCACATGCGTGCCCAGCACCGTGCGCAGCGCTTTGTGCAGCAGATGAGTCGCGCTGTGATTCTTGCAGGTCAAAGCGCGCGACGCCTCGTCCACCGACAAACTCACCGTCTCGCCGACCGCAAACATCCCCGCCGTCACGCGGCCGATGTGCCCGGTCTTGCCGCCCTGCAGCTTGATCGTCTCCTCCACCTCAAAACGGGCCGACTCCGTCGTAATCACGCCGATGTCGCCGTTCTGGCCGCCCATCGTCCCATAGAAGGGCGTCTCCTCGGTAATAATCGTCCCCATATCGCCGTCGGCCAGCGCCTCCACCAGCTCGTCCGCCGTCGTCAGCACCGTGATCTTCGACCGCGCCGTCAGGCTGTCATAGCCGACGAACTTCGTCGTCAAAGCCGGATCAATCGACTGGTACACCGTCACGTCCGCGCCCATGTAATTGGTCGTCTTGCGGGCCTTGCGGGCCGTCTCGCGCTGCTTCTGCATGCAGGCCTTGAATCCCTCTTCATCGAGGGACAGCCCCTTCTCCTCCAGGATCTCGCGGGTCAAATCC
>CANSWW010000261.1 GCA_947650845.1 uncultured Lachnospiraceae bacterium | reverse complement strand
AACAGAAAAAGCAGGACTGCAGCCGAAGAATCTCTTTTCTTCGGCTTCGGTCCTGCTTTCTGCTTACATAAGCTAATATTTGGCTTTTTAAAATCAATCGTACTTCCCGGTCCCGATACAGCATCGTTTGAATTTTTTACCACTCCCGCAGGGGCAGGGATCGTTGCGTCCGATTTTGGGATGACGCCGCGCAACGGGTTGCCTCATGGCATACGCCAAACCGGTTGTTTTTCCGGGCATCGGCGGCAGCAGATATTCGCCCAACTCATTTTCCATGAGTCCTGTCACAATAGCCTTGTTCTTTGTGTAGGTCAGCCAATTCTTTCGCTCTTCTGACGCATCCAGCAGGCGGAAAAACTGATCCAGCACCTCCGCGTCTTTGGAAAAGCGCAGAGCCAGGGCATAGGCCCGCTCCACAATCTCCCGGCTTACCGTGCGTTTGAACTGCACTTCATATACGGTTTCCCACAGATCCATCGCTTTTTCCGCCAGAACCGCATTGTCGGGATACTGCTCCAAAAGCCGGTCGGCCTCCGCCAGATACCGCCCGGCTTCTTCGTCTGTCACAGCGTCGTCCGTCCCGACTTTCAGCGCCTTCGCTCCTACCAAAAGGCCCGCAAAATCCGCAATCATCTCATTGTGCTCGATTTCCTCGATCAGCGCATCCGTCATCCGCAAGCCCATAGCGCCCAAGCCCGCCAGATGCGACGTAATCGACCCGGCTTCGATTTGCATCAGTTTCGTATGCAGATAGTAATAATGTACCTTATCATGGAAGGCAATGTCCCTCTCTCCGTCCGCATATTCCACGGCCAGCTCCTGCAGCAAATCGGCAAAATAAAGCAGCTTCTCCCATTTCATCCTGCGAAAGCATTGCCGGGCGCCGGTAAAGCAGAAATAGGCATACAGTTCGGTTTGCGTTTCGTCTTTCCAGTTGATCGTTTTGTGCAAGGTCTCATGGAGCGACGAAACCGCATTCCACTCCTGCCTGTATATTTGAAGGACGAGGAACTCCCTCTGCAGGCTCAGCCAAAGCTCCGTTTTTTCGAATGAATCCGAAACCGCATCCACCGCGGCCTGCGCTTTGGCAAAGATATGTTTCGCGGCCGGAACGCAATTCTTCTCCGTCAAATAGTGCACAAACTCCAGCAAGGCGCGCGCTTTCGCAGCCTGCAGCTCTTTCGGCACCTCCAAAGACGCTATCTCGTCGATGGCCGCAAAGCATTCGCTTTCCATGCTCCAGCCAAAAAACTGCCACACGCCGGCACAAAGCCCCCGCAGGATGAGCGGCAGATTTTCCGAAGCGCGGGGAACGCCCTGCCAATACGCGTATTCTTCCTTCGCCAGCCGCATAAAAACGACCCCGTCCTCAATCGTATGGACAATTTTATAGGCCAGCAAGGCCAGACGCACCTCCATCGCGTTTCGGTTGGTGTAATCCGCCGACGCGCCGCGGACAAAGGCGGTCAGCCGTTTATCCCCCTGGAAATCCATGAGACAACGGCTTAGAAAAACATTGGTTTCCGCCGGACAGGTATGCCACAGTTCTGTGGAGACGGCCTGCAAATCCTCTTCGTCCAGGTAATACAGGAGCATATACTCCTTGATAATATCCGGATAAAGCGGGTTTAACACGGCTTGCTCATCGACGATATCCTGGGAAATGTCTTTCAGGATGCTCTGCTGGTATTCAGCCCGCTGCGCTCCGGCAATGGAATGGGTTTTCACGAAGCTTTTTACCGCGTTCCAAGAAGCAGGATACAAGCTTTCCAAATCCACCAAACGGGCACCGCCCGATACGCCGGCCCTGACAACCAGCTTCATCAACTCATTCAGTACCGGAATGTTTCCCTGAAACATCTGCAAAATCCGCTCCTGCTCACGCTTTAGTATGATCTCCAGCAGGCTTTTATAGTTGACATAATCCACCGCCGTACAACCGTTCGCAATCCACGCCTGCACATACATCTGCAAAAACAACGGCCTGAATTTCAGCTGTTCAAATTTTTGGGCGTAGTCCTCCTTTAGTCTCCTGTCTCGGGACGGATCGGCCGGCAAACCGCTCTTGGCACAGACATCGCCGATCAGCTCTACGACCGCCGGTTCTTCCAGATCGTCCAGATACAGGAAACGATGGTTTCCTGTCGCCAAATCTACATTGTATTCGCTGTTGTTGTATACGCCCCGATGGAACGGGTCCAGGGCGGACATAAGCTCACTGTACCAGGAGCCGGTCAGCAAAAAGTTGTCTCTCTCCAGAAGGAGCACGCGCAGTTTATAAGGCTGCCGGGAAAAGGTATCATACAGGCGGGACAGGACTCTGGCCGTCTGCCTTTCGTTTCCCTTTATATAATCGACTACCGCCAGCGTGTCGTTAAAAGGGACAAAGGAATCTACGATCTCGTCGCTCACATGGACGTTTAGGAAAAATCCAAAATAATGTTTCTGTACCCGGTGCAAAAACTCATAAGCCAGCCGGCTCTTGCCCGCGCCGCCCTGCCCGGTCAACGCCCACCACTGAAACGGTTTGTCGGTCGCGGTAAAGTTTGACAGCCTTGCCAGCTCTGTTTTCCGGCCACAGAATTTGAGGTACTCTCTGGCGTAGTGAAATTCGGACAGGCCGTAGGCATCCATAGGATTTTCACTATGTATGGTCCGCAGAATCAGCGGGTGGCTTTCGATCTTGGCGTTCAATCGTTCCCGGGCCATCTCTTCCAGAAATTCCGGAAGGTCCTGGTACTCGTCGCCGTATGGGATCAGGCGGATATTGTCCGGCATGTCCACGGGCTCCTGGCCTTTCTTGTACAGGAAATAGTAATCCTGATCCATATGCAGGCAGGTCCTGGCAAATTGAATAAACTGCGCGATATTGACGTCCTCGGTTGTCTGGCCGCAGCCAATGAAAATCAGGGTCCGTGTGCCTAAAATATGCTGGATGAACTGTGCGCCTTTGTCGTTTAAGACAGCTGCGTACTGAAGGCGATCGGCCACGATGTTATCAACGCCGCGGGCGGAATCATAGACGCCGTGGATGTGCAGCACATGGGTGCTCTTCTTTTGATCCAGCATCCGGAAGGCCTGGTCCGGCTCCTCGTAAGAGAGTGTGGGCAGACCGGTCGCTTGCTCTAACAGCAGATCGTAATTCGTCGTCGCGAATACGTCCTGGGTGAGCAGGAGCTTTTTGAGGGTAGCGGCCAGTGCGGTATTAGTTAACGGGTTGGTTTCAAAGGATGTATTCATCCAATCGGCGTAGGTGCCGTCTGCTTTGGTGGCGGAAAGGACTTGGCCGGCGATTTCAATCATGTTTTCGGTCGTGCTGTCGTTTGTAAGAGAGGTTTGGCAGGCGGAGGCAAGAACGGTATCTTTCATTTGGGCGATCCCGCCCATGATCCATTGCCACCAGGAGTAGGACTGGCCGGTTAGGGCAGCGGAGATGCCGGTGCCAAACAGATAGACGAGTTCGCAGGTTTGGATCGTGTGTTGGAATTCGGGATAGAGGGAGATGGGGGTTTTCATGGGGGTGGGGCCTCCTGTGGGTTGGGTTGGTGTGGGCTGGTATGGGCTGGTGCGGTTCGGTGCGGTTCAGTCGCCTTGGAATTCCGTTTTTTATTTACTTGGCTTGTAAGCCCACATGCATATGGCGGTTTTTTAATTCATGGTTTGTTCCTAAAAGCAGGTTGCTGAAAAACAATTCCAGATATTTTGTCGTTGCATGGATGTTTTTGGGAAAGTCGTTGTAATTCGCTCTTACGAGCGCATTGCGAAAATACCAGGAATGACTCTTAAATACCTCATTTTCTACCTTCATTTCGAGGGTTTTCATGTATTTAATCAGGAATACTGCTGTTGCTCGTGTGTTTCCTTCACAGAACGGATGAATC
>CANSWW010000260.1 GCA_947650845.1 uncultured Lachnospiraceae bacterium | reverse complement strand
TTTTTCTTCATGGCCCGCAGCGCCCGTCCCCGGTGGCTCACCGCGTTCTTCTGCTCCGGCGTAAGCTCCGCCGTCGTCGCGTGAAAATCCGGCACATAAAAAATCGGGTCGTATCCAAACCCCTCCTCGCCGGCCGGCTTATAGGCGATCTCGCCCTCGATCGTCCCCTGCGTCGTCAAAACCCGGCCGTCCGGCAGCGCCGCCGCAATCGCGCAGACAAAGCGCGCGCTGCGCTCCTCCCCCACGGCCCCGGAAAGCTTGCGGATAATAGCCGCGTTTTTCACCTCATACGGCGTATCCTCCCCCATATAACGAGCCGAATACACGCCCGGCTGCTTATCCAGATAATCCACCTCCAGCCCCGAATCATCCGCCAGCACAATCGCCTCCGGCGCGCAGGAATGCACGGCCCTCGCCTTAATCACCGCATTCTCCTCAAACGTCAGCCCATCCTCCTCGATCTCCATCCCAATACCGGCCTCCCTCATCGAGAGCACCTCCAGGCCCAGATCCGCAAGAATCATGCGCACCTCCCTCATCTTGCCCTCGTTGCCGGTCGCAAACAAAATCCTCATTCCCTCTCCTCCTCGCGCGCACGCCGGGGCGGCTTCGGCCCCAGGAACTGGTACAAATACGTTTTCATCATACCATTATAAATCTTCCGATTCTTGTCCGCCCTGCGCCCCATATCCCTCTCCGCATCCTCGTACGCCGTAATCACATACGCCGACCAGCAGTCCAGCGCGGCAAAACGCTCGCCCAGCTCCCGGTACAGCGCCGGCAGGCTCTCCTTTTCCGCCAGTCGCTCCCCGTACGGCGGATTCGTAATCAAAAACCCATACTTCTTCGGATGGCTCAGCTGGCTCACCGGCCGCTTCTGCAGATGGATCAAATGCTCCACCCCGGCCTCCCTCGCGTTCTCCCTCGCCGCCGCCACCACGTCGCCGTCAATGTCATAGCCCTGGATATCCGTTTTCACCGCAGAATCCACCAGAGAAGCCGCCTCGTCCGCGGCCTCGTACCAGGCCTTCTTCGCAATCAGATTCGTCCACCCCTCCGCCAAAAACGAACGGTTCATCCCCGGCGCCATATGCGCCGCGATCATGGCCGCCTCGATCGCAAACGTGCCGCTGCCGCAAAACGGGTCCACCAAAATCCGGTCCCCCTTCCAGGGCGAATACAAAAGAATCGCCGCCGCCAGCGTCTCCGTGATCGGCGCCTTGCTGGCCAGACGGCGGTAACCGCGCCGGTGCAAAGACTCCCCGGTCGTATCGAGCGTGATCGTCACCTGATCCTTTAATAAAAACACCCGCAGCGGATAGGCCTGTCCGCTCTCCGGGAACCATTCCATATGATAACGCGCCTTCAGGCGCTCGACAATAGCCTTTTTAACAAGCGACTGAATATCCGAGGTGCTGAACAATTTGCTCTTCACGGAAGTCGCCTTCGTCACCCAAAAACGGCTGTCCCTCGGCAGAAACGCTTCCCAGGGAAGCTCCTTCGTCCGTTTAAACAGCTCGTCAAAGGTCACGGCCCGAAACGAGCCGATTTTCAAAAGGATACGCTCCGTCGTCCGCAAAAAGACATTCGCCCGGCAAGCCGCGGCCCAGTCTCCCCAAAATGTGACGCGGCCGTCCTCCACCTGCGCGATCTCATATCCTAAATCCTGTATTTCCTTTTTCAGGACGGCTTCCATGCCAAAATGGCAGGGAGCAATCCACTCATATTTTTCCATCCACACCCCATCCGCCCCGCCGCACTCTGGCAAACACCGCAAAAAACACGGTTTCGCAGACGCCGGGGCCCTTTCGCTTTCGATTTTTATATTCTACCGTACTTTTCTTTAAAAAGCAACGTTCCCATACTAAAAAAACCAGGAAAACCCATAATAAAAAACCGGGAAAGCCTGCCGCGCAGGTTCTCCCGGCCTGTAAAAAATCAACCACGAAGGCCCGACATAATTTCGGCCAGTCTGCGGAGATCCTCATATGTGCCGACCACTGCCGTCGTCCAATATCCTTCGTCCGACAGCTGACGGGCGGCGGCCATCGCCGAGCCGCCTCTCTCACAATAGAAGATTAGTTCCGCTCCCCTGGGCAGCTGCCCCTTCATCTGCTGCAGCGATGCATAAGGCACGTTTACCGCTCCCTTTACATGACTGGCCAGAAAATCCTGTCTGGACCTCAGATCGATCAGCATAACGCGGGGATTCCCCCGGATATGATGCTCTAAGTCTTTTGCGGCCAGCGTCTGCATTGTCGTCTCCTGTCTCTTTTTCTACGGTATAGTTTATGCAGAAAAAGGGGCAGGTGTGCCGCTTTGTGAAAACGGTACGCCTGCCCTGTCTGCCAGTCGGCCGCTTACTGGTTGTTGCTGCGGTCGCAGTTCTTGCTGCTGTTCTGGCTGTTGTTCTTGTTGCTGTTCTGGCTGTTGTTCTTGTTGCTGTTCTGGTTGTTGTTCTTCTCGTAATTGGAATAATTCTCAGTCTTATTGTTCGACATGATTTTACACCTCCTGTGAACATGAATAAGTTACAACCTTATTATGACACGGGACAGCGGAATTATTCTTCCTGATTCTTCCAGAAAATACGGCTGGCGTCATGAAATGTATCCGGCTATGGCGCTAACGTCGCCTCGTAAAGAATCCCAATACCATACACACCAAAAGGATCACCCAAAAGACCGGCGAGAAAAGAATCGATACGGTCAGATGCAAAAGGCTGGAAAGCACCCAAAAAACGAAAAACAGAATCAAGAGAAGGATCACGATCGGCAATGCCTTCACGTACCATTTGTTCATATTTACATTACGGCCGTTTATATTTACATAGGTTCCGCTCTCCGCACGGCGGCCGCCGTCGCCGCTGTAAATCCGGCCATTTCCTCCGTCGTACGCCCCGGCGCCGTCCTCCAGCGAGGTATCGCGGCTCTGCCATGTCTCGCTTATTGTCTTAGCCAGCAGGCGCGGTTCTCCCAGCTCCGCCAGGATCTCTTCCTCCCGGCGGCCTTTTCCCAGCTCTTCATCTATATAGCGATTGTAAAAACGGACATTCTCCTCCACGACCGAATCGGGAATCTCCCCTGCCAGGGCATCTCTCAGGCCGCTGATAAACTCACGTCGGTTCATATTCTATCCTCCTTAGCCGGTCGTTTGCAGGCTGCCGGCGGATGCGCACGATTCGCCAAAGAAATTGTCCGTCCTTCGGCCGGACGCGAATCGGCGCTAATCTCTTACGAGATTATACCATGAAGCACCGGGCCGGTAAAGGGGCGAATCATAAAAGTTTTGTAAAGCCGCAGGCCAGCGCTTCCACGCGCCCGCGCAATCGCCGCATAAAAAGCTTGTCCCTCTGCCGCAAACATGATAAGATTACAAAAAAAGCAAAGGCAGGTCTTACATATGAAAGCAGTCATCCAGCGCGTCCGGCAGGCCAGCGTCGCCGTGGACGGTACGGTTTGTTCCTCCATCGGTTCCGGCTATCTTGTCCTTTTGGGCGTCGCCGCCGAGGATTCAAGGGAAACCGTCGCACGCATTGTTAAAAAGCTTCTGGCTCTGCGTATTTTTGCCGATGAAAACGGTAAGACCAATCTCTCAATCCGCGATGTCGGCGGCTCGCTTTTGATTGTCTCCCAATTTACGCTCTGCGCCGATACCCGCCACGGCAATCGTCCCAGCTTCACCGCCGCTGCCCCGCCGGCGCTCGCCAAGGAGCTTTATGAATATTTTATCATGCTCTGCCGCCGGGAAATCGGGCAGGTGGAGCACGGCGTATTCGGCGCGCATATGGAAGTAGCGCTTATCAATGACGGACCGTTTACCATCCTCTTAGAGTAGATCCCCTTTCAAAACGACCGGCATAAAATTCACAGCATAAAATTTATTTTCCGCACGCTTG
>CANSWW010000259.1 GCA_947650845.1 uncultured Lachnospiraceae bacterium | reverse complement strand
CAGCCGTCGTCGCGGGACGGAATGCTGACCACGGTAAAGCCCGCCATCACGGCGCTGGCCGGATTGGTGCCGTGCGCCGAATCGGGGACGATGATCTTGGTCCGCTTTTCGTCGCCCCGGCTGTCATGGTATGCTTTCATCAGCAGCAGGCCGGTAAATTCGCCGTGAGCTCCGGCGGCCGGCTGCAGCGTCATGGCTTCCATTCCCGTAATTTCGCACAGCAACTGCTCGGCCTGCCGGCAGACCTCCAGGCAGCCCTGCACGGTGTGCTCGGGCTGCAGCGGATGGATTTTCGTAAAGCCACGCAGGGAAGCTGCGGCTTCATTGACTTTGGGATTGTATTTCATCGTACAGGAACCCAGGGGATAAAAGCCGTCGTTTACCCCATGCACCTCTTTGGCCAGCTCCGTATAGTGGCGGCTCAGCTCGCATTCCGATACTTGTGGCAGACGCAGTTTTTTCGTCCGCTGCCGGGGTAATGTCACCGCCGGCACATCGCATGCCGGAAGCACCGCACAGCCCTGGCCTTCGCTTCCTCGTTCAAAAATCAGCTTCATTTCCGGCTCACCTCCCTTACAATCGCGGCTGTCTGATCCATCGCCGCTCTGGTACTCAGTTCTGTTGCGCACCACAGAATATCGGTTTCGTTCAGAGGCAGGCCGCCCAAAATACCTTTTTGCTCCAGGGCCGCCAGGATTTCCGCCGATTTTTTGCCGGTGGTGACAAATTCATGGAAATATGGCTGAGGGTATTTCATCCGCAGACCGGCTTTAGCCAGCTCCGTCTGTAGGTAATGCGCTTTTGACACACACAGATCCGCCGCCTGGCACAAGCCGCCCGCTCCCATCGCGGCCAGATAGGCGCCGGCTGTCAACGCGCAGAGCGCCTGGTTGGAGCAGATATTGCTGCTGGCCTTCTCGCGGCGGATATGCTGTTCCCTGGCCTGCAGCGTAAGGACAAAGGCCCGTTTCCCGTTTTTGTCGGTGGTCTCGCCGACGATGCGCCCCGGCAACTTACGCATCATTTTGCCTGCGGCTGCCATAAAGCCTAAATACGGTCCGCCAAAGGCCAGCTCCAGGCCCAGCGGCTGTCCTTCCCCGACCGCAATATCCGCGCCGCATTCTCCCGGCGTCGGGATGCGCGCCAATGCAATCGGATTGCATCCCATGATGTATTTCGCGCCGGCGGCGTGAGCGATCTCTCCGAGCGCTTCCGCGTCCTCCAGACAGCCGAAGTAGTTTGGCTGCTGGATATACACGCAGGCGCTGTCGTCGCCAAGCGCTGCCCTCAGGGCTTCCTGGTCGGTCAGACCCTCCTTTTGCGGGATCGTTTCGACCTTCATCCCGTTTCCGTAACAGTAGGTACGGATCACTGCCAGCACTTCCGGGTTGACGGTCTCCGAGACGTAGGCTTTGTCCCGTTTGCGTTCCCGGCACATGGCCACGGCCTCGGCGGCCGCCGTCGCGCCGTCGTATACGGACGCATTGGATACTTCCATGCCGGTAAGCTCGCAAATCATGGTCTGGTACTCAAAAATCGACTGTAAGATTCCCTGGCTGATTTCCGCCTGATAAGGGGTGTAGGCCGTGAGGAATTCTTCCTTGCCGGCTACGCTTTTTACAATCGCCGGTATGTAATGGTGATAGGCGCCGGCGCCGCGGAAGATATGGCGGAAAACTTTGTTTTTCGCCGCCAATCCTTCCGTCTGCTCCATTGTTTCCAGCTCGGAAAGGCCCGCGGGAATGGAAAGTTCCCGGCATCTTACGCTTTCCGGGATATCGGAAAACAGCTCGTCGAAGCTTTGGAAGCCGGCTTGTTCCAGCATGGCCTGCTGCTGTTCTTTGGTGTTGGCAATATAGGAACCCATATGATATCCTCCCTATTCCAGTCCGGCTACAAACTGTCCGTAGGCTTCCTCTTCCATCAGCTCTTCGGTTTCCGTAATCTTTTCAACCTTGATAAACCAGGCGCCCAGGGGATCTTCGTTGATGGTTTCCGGCCGGTCGCAAAGCGCTTCGTTGACTTCGGCGACCACACCGCTGACAGGACTGTAAATATCGGATACGGCTTTTACCGACTCTACGTCGGCAAAGGTCTCCCCTGCTGTTACGGCATCGCCCACAGACGGCAGATTGACAAATACGATGTCGCCCAGGGATTCCTGCGCGTAGCTGCTGATTCCTACAAGAGCTGTTGTCTCGTCCTCAAATTTGACCCACTCATGTGATTCTCTGTACTTATACTCGTTCATTGTTTTGTCCTCTCTTTCTTTGTGATTGCCCGTGCTCGCAGGGCATTTTATTTACCTTTGCGGTATGTTTTTGATTGCCGGTGTCCTCGGGGCGCTTCATGCATTCCAGGGGAACTTCCTCTTCAGGCGTGCGTTCTATTTGGGGCTTTCAGATATTTTTTTCAGCGAGCTAAATAACAGGACGATTCCTGCCCCGGTCAAAATGTGTCCTATTCCTGCCATGCCGGAAATGGAGGCCGAGGCTCCGGCGGAAAGCGGGATTTCTAATACCTGGGCCACGCCGCGTACGATGAGCATGAGAACGGTCAGGGGGACACCGATGTTGTAGAGCAGCAGGAAGGTGCGAAATGTCTTATATTGAGTCAAATCGTGATGCTCCGCAAACAAGGCTATGAGCAGAAAGACCATCATGCCCAGCATAAAGAGGTGAACGTGTACCTTTCCCAGGGCCGTTGCTCCGGTAAAATCGTTAAATTTTGTGAATTCACGGTAAAAAACTCCGCCGGCCATGGCGGCTATGGCGTATATAAAAGATAGGTTCAGATATTTTTTCATTTTGTTTTGCTACTTTCTCCTTTTTTATAAAATGGCAGCGGTACGATCTCGGCTGCAACAAGACGGCCGCGTACGTCGGCTTCGACGGCCGTACCAGGCTCGGCGCTGTCTGTCTCCAGAAGGGCCATGGCGATGGGATAACCTAAGTAAGGACCCTGGGTGCCGGAGGTGGTGCGGCCGATTTCGCGGTTATCGCGGTAAACGGTGCAGTGCTCGCGGATGATGCCGCGGCCGGTGACCTTCAGGCCTACGCGTTTTTGGGATGGTTGTTGATGGTGCAAAAGGGCTTCTTTGCCGATGAAGGATTCTTTTGTCCATTTCACAAAGGGGCTCAGGCCGGCTTCCAGCGGGGTGATCGTATCGTCCATCTCGTGGCCGTAGAGCGGCATAGCTGCTTCCAGACGCAAGGTGTCGCGCGCGCCTAGGCCGCAGGGGATCAGGCCTTCTTCTTTTCCGTTTGTGAGGAGCAGCTCCCACAGTTGTTCGGCATCGGATGCCGCCAGGTAGATTTCGTAGCCGTTTTCCCCGGTGTAGCCGGTGCGCGAGATCACGCAGGGGATGTCGCCGATGCGTCCGTCAAAACGGGCGCTGTAGTATTTCTTTGGGAGCGATTCGTTCGGTACCAGTTTCGTCAATATTTCCGGGGCCTTGGGGCCTTGCAGAGCAAGCTGCGCTACGGTGGGGGAGATGTCCTCGAAGGTCACGTCCCCGGATTGGTGCGCCTGCATCCAGGCAAAGTCTTTGTCTTTGTTGGCGGCGTTTACAACGATGAAGTAGTGATCGGCACGGATTTTGTAGACGATCAGGTCGTCTACCACGCCTCCCTCTTCGTTGCACATCGGGCTGTAGCGGGCCTGGCCGTCGTACATCTCTGTGAAATCGTTGGTTAAGAGGTGGTTTAGGTTTTGTACGGCGTCAGGGCCAGTACAGAGGATTTCTCCCATGTGCGATACGTCGAACAGGCCGCAGGCCGTGCGCACGGCCATGTGCTCGGCAATGACGCCGGTCTTGTATTGGACCGGGAGCAGGTAGCCGGCGAAGGGGACGATTTTTCCGCCGTGCTTTATGTGGGATTCGTATAGAGGGGTTTTTTGTTCCATGTAGTTCCTCCTTGTTGAGTTTATTTTGCGGGGTTGT
>CANSWW010000258.1 GCA_947650845.1 uncultured Lachnospiraceae bacterium | reverse complement strand
AGAGACAGCCGCTTTCAGACAGAAGTGAAAGCGGCTGTTTGAATTTACGGAAATGCTTGACATTTTCTCCAAAGGAGTATAAAATTTATATATTGTATTTGTACAATGAAAACTAAATAAGGAGGTGCTCCTGTGCCAGACCCAATCTATGTGATCATAACTGTGGTTATTTTAGCAGTATGCATCGGTATCACCTGGTTTGCGGCGATTTCGTACCGGAAAAAGGTATACGAGAATAAAATCGGAACCGCCGAAGAGAAATCCAGGGAAATTATAGACGAAGCATTGAAGGTAGCAGAGACAAAGAAAAGGGAGGCCCTCTTAGAAGCGAAGGAGGAGTCCCTAAGGACGAAAAACGAAGCCGAGAGAGAGGCCAAAGAGAGAAGAGCCGAGATTCAGCGGATGGAACGCCGCGTGATGAACCGCGAAGAAAACCTGGATAAGAAATCGGAGGCTCTGGAGAAAAAAGAAGCAAGCTTAGTATCGAAAGAAGAAGCATTGACGGCAAGAAAGCGCGAGACAGAAGAACTTTACCAAAAGGAACAGCAGGAACTGGAACGTATTTCAGGACTCACCTCCGAACAGGCAAAAGAATATCTTCTGAAATCGGTCGAGGACGATGTCAAGCATGACACAGCCCGTATGATTAAGGAGCTGGAGACTCAGGCGAAGGAAGAAGCCAACAAGCGGGCGAAGGAATACGTGGTGACGGCCATCCAGAAATGCGCGGCCGACCATGTGACGGAGTCCACGATTTCGGTGGTGAACCTGCCCAGCGATGAGATGAAGGGACGGATCATCGGCCGTGAGGGCCGCAACATCCGGACGCTGGAGACTTTGACCGGCGTGGATCTGATTATTGACGATACGCCGGAGGCCGTGATCCTGTCGGGCTTTGACCCGATCCGCCGTGAGATCGCCAGGATCGCCCTGGAAAAGCTGATCGTAGACGGGCGGATTCATCCGGCCCGCATCGAGGAGATGGTAGAGAAGGCCAAGCGCGAAGTGGATACGCTGATCCGCGAGGAAGGCGAAGCCGCTACCATGGAGGTGGGAATCCACGGAATCCATCCGGAGCTGATAAGACTTCTGGGCCGCATGCGTTTCCGCACCAGCTATGGGCAGAACGCGCTGCGCCATTCCATAGAGGTTTCGATCCTTTCGGGACTGCTGGCCGCGGAGCTGGGTTTAGACGTGCGTGTGGCCAAGCGCGCCGGACTGCTTCACGACATCGGCAAATCGGTAGACTACGAGCAGGAGGGCTCCCATATCCAGCTGGGCGCGGCGCTGTGCCGCAAGTATAAGGAGTCCGCGATTGTAATCAACGCGGTGGAATCTCACCATGGCGACGTAGAGCCGGAGACGCTGGTCGCCTGTATCGTACAGGCGGCGGATACCATTTCGGCAGCCCGTCCCGGCGCCCGCAGAGAAACCCTGGAAACCTACACCAACCGGCTCAAGCAGCTGGAGGACATTGCCAATGCGCATAAGGGCGTAGACAAGTCCTTTGCGATCCAGGCCGGCCGCGAGGTGCGCGTCATGGTCGTCCCCGAGCAGGTGACCGACGACGACATGGTGCTGCTGGCGAGAAATATTTCCAAGCAGATCGAAGAAGAACTGGAATATCCGGGCCAGATCAAGGTAAACGTGATTCGGGAATCCCGAGTGACGGATTTTGCAAAGTAAAGCGCCTACAAACCGTTAAGAGCAGGGACAATCTCCCTGCTCTTTTTAAAATGCGCCCGGCGGGGTCTGCCCGGGCGGGGTTTGGACGTCCGGCGGGGTCTGTCCGGACGGTGTTTGCGAAGCGTCCGGCGGCGTTCGGGCATAGGAATTTATGTCATATTTTGATCAAGTTGCTGGAAAAATGGGAAAATCTGGCGAGGGTTTTATCCTTTTTTTATCTTGCATTTATAAAATATTTATGATATTCTAATAAACAGTTTTTCAATATAGGGCAGACGATATGGGTCTGCTGTTTCTACCCGGTGTCCGTTATTCACCAGACTATTGAAAGACATGAGCGCAGCCCTTGGCGGCTGTGTTTGTGGACTGCAATTTTCGGCCGGGGCTTGTACCCCGGCCTTTTGCGCGTTGGCGAGAAGCAGTGCGCTGCGAGTCGGGGAGCAAGCCTTCAAAGGGCGGTGCATACGGACCATTGGACAAACCCCAGCGAGGAGGAAAAATGGAGAAATTTTTCAAACTGAAGGAAAACAATACGACCGTAAAAACAGAGGTGCTGGCCGGCATTACGACCTTTTTCGCCATGGCGTACATTATCTTTGTCAACCCGACCTACTTAGAGGGCGCGGGAATGGATTTTACGGCGGTCATGGTCGCCACCTGTTTGTCGGCGGCGGTCGGCACGCTGCTCACGGCCTTTATCGCCAACGTGCCGTTTGCTCAGGCGCCCGGCATGGGGCTGAACGCCTTTTTCACCTATACGATTGTATTGGGAAAGGGCTATACCTGGCAGCAGGGGCTGGGCATTGTTTTTATCTCCGGCGTGCTGTTTTTGCTGATCACCATTTCCCCTCTGCGCAGTAAAATCATTGAGTCGATTCCTGTCTGCCTGAAAAACGCGATTTCCGCGGGGATCGGCCTGTTTATCGCTTTTATCGGCCTTTTGAATGCCGGGATTGTGCAGTGCTTTGGTCCGGAGGGCGGCAGCTATACCGATTTGGGCAGCATCGTAAGCGGCTCGGCGCTGTTGGCGCTGATCGGCCTTTTGATTACCGGCATCCTGATCGCCCATAAGGTGAAAGCGGCGATCTTCATCGGCATTTTGATTACGACCGTGATCGGCATCCCGATGGGCATTACGACGATTCCGGAATCCTTTACGATGAGCGGGATCGGCAATTTGAGCCTTACTGCTTTTAAGCTGGATATTCCCGGCACTATGAGTATGGGGCTTTTGGTATTGTTTACGCAGGTTATTAGTTTTGCGATTGTCGATATGTTTGATACGGTGGGAACGCTGTTGGGCACGGCTGGCAATGCCGGGATGCTTGACAAGGACGGCAATCTGCCGGGCGGAGATAAGGCGTTGATCGCCGATGCGGTCGGTACGATCTTTGGCGCTTTGATGGGGACTTCTACGGTTACGACTTTTGTGGAATCGTCTACGGGTATCCAGGAGGGCGGGCGCACGGGCCTGGCTTCGGTGGTGACGGGCTTGCTGTTCCTGTTGGCAATCCTGTTGGCTCCTGTGGCCGGGATTATCCCGGGCGCGGCGACGGCTCCGGCTTTGATTATTGTGGGCGTGTATATGATCCATAATGCGGTGCAGGTGAATTGGAGTGATTTTGAGGAAGCGCTTCCTTGCTTTTTGACGATTGCGATGATGCCGTTTGCGTATAGTATTTCGGATGGGATTGGTTTTGGATTCATTTCTTATGCGGTGATTAAGGTGGCTCGCGGTAAGTATAAGGAGGTGCCGGTGCTGATTTATCTTTTGTCGGCGTTGTTTATTTTGATGTATGCGTTGCCGTAAGGGGAGGAAAACGCGGGAAACGCTGTAGATTTGTTTTGCTTGATTTTGATAAAAGGCAGGGTGGATTTTCAAATAGGAAGGTCTGCCTTGTTTTTTTGTTTGTGTGCGGGCGAGGGGGGCGGGAGACGAGAGTGACGCCAGGGTTTCTATGCCTTTCGTGCCCGGGCGCGCTCTCGCTCCGTGGCGGATGCAGCGGTCCTTAGCGAGCAGCCGCCAAGGGCCCGGGCACGAAAGGCATAGAAACCCTGGCTGTTACTGGCTGCGTTCTCCCGGGGCGGCGCGGCGGCGGCGAAAAAACAGCGGGCGGGGCGGTGGGGGAGGTTGCCGGGCGAGATTGAGGCGGTTGCTGGGCGGGGCGGTGGGGGGAGGTTGCCGGGCGAGGTTGAGGCGGTGGCTTTTCGTGTTTTTGACGGCCTGCTTTGTGGGGGCATACTTTTTTTGTTTTCTTTGCTCGG
>CANSWW010000257.1 GCA_947650845.1 uncultured Lachnospiraceae bacterium | reverse complement strand
TATAACGGTACTAATCAAAGGGCTGAAACATTGAAGCTCCGGCTAGCGCGGTCGGCGAGGAATTGTTACAAATAATGTAATAAAACAGTTGAAAAACGTAATATTTTCCGGTATAATAAAAAGGCATGCGAGAGATACCCGAATCAAGGGCATACTCCCTAGAACAATAAGAAGAGGGCAGAAGTTATGGAAAAA
Source organism: uncultured Lachnospiraceae bacterium (assembly GCA_947650845.1). Lineage (GTDB taxonomy): Bacteria > Bacillota > Clostridia > Lachnospirales > Lachnospiraceae > RGIG7193. The sequence goes on along the minus strand of CANSWW010000257.1, from coordinate 3,771 downwards.
TCAATTAAGAAGGCAATATGGGTACGGGTAGCGATTATCTTTGTTGCGATTGTTGTCAGCGGGGTCTCTACGGTTACGGGATTGAGCCTGGTGAGCGGTTACAGCAAAGCTACGGATGAGGCAACCGATATCCATACGCTGGCATTGGCGGCAGAGAAAGCGCATTTCAGCTGGATTGAGAATTTAAGCTCTGCACTTAATTTGGGCACGGATTTTACCGGCAGCACGGATTACACAGCCTGTGATTTAGGAAAATGGCTGTATAATACCGACCGCAGCACGATTGACGCGCAATTAGGGGCGCTGATGGATGAGATGATCCCGCTTCATCAGGAGATCCATAAGTCGGCGACCGAGATTCTTTCACTGAAAGAGTCAAGCCAGCAGGAGGCGCAGGATATGTATTTAAACCAGACGAAGAAGAATGTAAGCAGTCTGGTATCGCTTTTGGAGGAAGTGATCACGCTCAGCGAGGAGGAGGTGCGTCACAACCAGTCCCAGCTCAATACGGCGATCAGTATTTCCATTGCGGTAGCGCTTGCAACGATGCTGATTATCATCATCGCCAGCGTCATGCTGATCCGCTACGTCATGGCTTCTATCGTGGCTCCGATTGAAGTGATTACCTCAGACAGCCAGAAGCTTTCACAGGGACATCTGGACTTTGAGATTAAGGTGAATAATAAGGATGAGATCGGCCTGCTGGCGCAGAGTCTGAATCAGGCGGCCAAAACGCTGTCGCTGTACATATCCGATATCTCCGAGAACCTGGATGCAATTGCCCAGGGCAATCTGATGCGGGATCCGCAGCTGAGCTACATTGGAGATTTCGTACAGATTCAGAATTCTACCGACGTGATTCTGCAGCAGCTCAATGATACAATGTCGCAGATTCAGCTGGTAGCGGTTGAGGTAGGCAACGGAGCCGAGCATGTCTCCAGCGGTGCGCAGGCGCTGGCACAGGGAGCTACCGAGCAGGCGAACGAGGTAGATACGCTTGTAAATACGATCGAGCAGGTTTCCGAGCAGATCAACGGCAGCGCGAAGAAAGCAAACGAGACCAGCGTGCGGATCGATGAAGTGCACAAACAGATCGGCCGATGCAACGAGCAGATGCATGAGATGGCGCAGGCTATGAATGAAATCAGCGGATGCTCCAATGAGATCGGACATATTATTAAGACCATTGAGGACATTGCCTTCCAGACCAATATTTTGGCGTTGAACGCGGCCGTAGAAGCGGCGCGTGCGGGCACGGCAGGCAAGGGATTTGCCGTAGTGGCCGACGAGGTGCGCAATCTGGCGGCCAAGAGCGGAGATGCCGCGAAGAGTACGTCCGAGCTGATCGAAAAGACCTTAAGTGCCGTAGCGAACGGCGTAGAGCTGACTGTTTCGACCCAGGAGGCGCTGAGCACGGTTGTTGAGGGCGCGCAGAAGGTAATCGAGCAGGTGCATCAGATTTCCCAGGCTTCGACCGAACAGGCAGGGGCGATCGACGGCATCAGCGTTGGTATTTCGCAGATTTCCAGCGTTGTGCAGAGCAACTCGGCTACTTCGGAAGAGAGTGCGGCGGCCAGCGAAGAGCTTTCCAGCCAGGCGCAGGTGTTGCGTAATCTGCTGCAGAAGTTCCAACTGAAGAAATCCATCGATTTCTAAAAAAGCCTATCAAAGGCAGAATGACAGACAAAGCAAAAGACCTGTATTTTCCAAAAGGAAAAATTACAGGTCTTTTTATTCGCTTTCAGCAGGAAAGCTGACAGCCCATAGCGGCGATCCGCTGTCCCTGGCGCGGCTTAATTCGTCGAGCACCTGGTTTAAATCCCACTCCATCGTGGTATTTGCAAGGCTGTTGCAATCGGCGATGGAGACATTTCCGTTTTCGAGTATGTTTGTAATGATAATAAAATGCCCGCCATTGGTAAATTCACCTTTGCCCATCAGAGCGACCAGCACATGACCGGTACGCAGAAGCTCGGCGGCCGTATCGTAGTCCGCGCCGGCTGCGCTTTCCACCTGCAGTCCGAAGGCCGGAAGCGTTTTGTTGAAAATAGAATGATAGGAGCCGCTTTGAGGGGCATGGCAGCGATTTTCAGAGCACCAGTCCGCCATTTCTTTCGGCGTAACGGCTTCATTGGTAAACGCATTGACCAGCATAGCGGCTACCGTAGGGCCGCAGCCATAATATCGTATGGGATCCGCGCCGCCGTAGAGATAATCGCCCCAACGGTCGTCTCCCTGATTGTAATACAGCATGGTTCCCATTGCGGTATCGAGCATGACCAAATAGTCGTCGTTGGTCAAATCTTGCTCCTGCTGTTCGCCGATGCCGCTGATATTGCCTTGTTCGCCGGAATAAACCAGCATCGGAACTTCTGTCTCAGCGGCCTCAGAGGAGGGCGGGCTGTCGCTTTCTAATAGCGCCGGCAATTGGGAGAAGGTCTCTTTCTCTGATATGGACGTTTCCCCCGGACTCGATCGGTCCGTCTCCGGCGATCCGGCTGTTTCTTCCATGCCGGATTCTTCCACACTAGAAGTAAGGCCGATCCATTCCTTCAGGCTTTGACCGGAGCTTGTCAAAGGAGTGGAAAAAATATAGAGTGTCAGGCATAAAAAAGAAATAGTAGCAGCGACACAGCAGCCTGTGATCAGCAATGTATGAACCAAACGGCTCCCGAGCGGCGGCCCGGGAGCTTTGTTTTTTGTTTTTTGATAGTCCCAACTATTTTTTTTCTTCATAAATCCTTCGTAATCCTTACAGGGTTTCGCTAAAGCGGATTGCTTATTTTCCGGTACGAAGCCTTGAAATAACCGCGGAGGGGATTGCGTTCAGAGGCGCTTGCGTACATACGGCGCCGACTTTATAGGCCTCCATAGGCATACCATAGACGACGCAGGTTTCTCTGTCCTGGCCAACCGTATAAGCGCCGTTCTTACGCATCCGCAAAAGACCGGCTGCGCCGTCGGCCCCCATACCCGTGAGGATAACGCCGATGGCTTTATCACGGGCAACGCTGGCAACCGAATCGAAGAGGACGTCGACGGAAGGGCAGTGGCCGCTTACCTTTTCAGAGCCCATACAGCTGACCGAATAACCGGTTCCCATACGTACCAGACGCATTTGAATCCCGCCCGGGGCAAGCAAAGCCAGGCCGGGACAGACCCGATCTCCGTGCTTGGCTTCCCGCACTTCCATCTTGCAGAGACGGTTTAGACGCTCGGCATACATGGCGGTAAAGCCGGCCGGCATATGCTGTGTGATAACAATTCCGGGCATCTGCGCCGGAAACTGCTGCATGACAGCCAAAATCGCTTCCGTACCGCCGGTAGAAGCGCCGATCGCCAGAACCATATCGTCAGTAATATGAGCGCCGGCAGTGGAGAGAGCCCCTCCCACCGGCTTTCCTGCGTTCGCCGCGCCGGCGGAAGCATTTCCCGGCATGACAGGGCGTCGGGCAAAAGAACCGACCGGAGATGCAGAAGATTTTCTGGTGACAGCGCCGTCCGCGATGATGAAGCCTTCCGCAGTAGGAAGGCGAACGCGGGAATGAGAGGCGATTACAACCTTATTCATCAGCGTTGCGATAAATTCATCCTTGCGGATGTGGTTCTCGTCGTCAGGCTTGCGCACAAAATCAATGGCGCCCGCGGCCAGCGCATCAAAAACACGGACATTCAAAGAGGAGACTAAGACGACCGGAACCGGATGCTTTGGAAGCAGCTCTTTTAAAAATTCCACCCCGGTGAGGTCCTGCATCATGCGGACCATTGTCG
>CANSWW010000256.1 GCA_947650845.1 uncultured Lachnospiraceae bacterium | reverse complement strand
CAAGATTTATATGCGAAAAAAACAGAAAAAGCATTGACAGAGCCAGGAAAAAATGCTACTCTTAGTACATGAACGTTTTCAAAAACAAAGTATATTTACAAACGCAAACCAAACAAAATCAACCCATACAAGGAGGTCAAAATCATGGGGGAAATCAAGGATAAGAGCTTATTGGAAAACAAAGAATTTCTTCGGGAGCTGATGGTTCGCATGATGACCGTCAACAAATTTGAAGAAGTTGCTTTCTGGCTGTTCGGCCAGGGGCTGGTTCACGGCACCATGCATTTAAGCATCGGCGAGGAGGCGACGGGCGTCGGTACGACGGCGGCGCTGACCAAGGATGACTACATGCTGGCGACGCACCGCGGACACGGCCAGGCCCTGGGCAAGGGCGTGAACATCAACGATATGATGGCGGAGATCCTGGCCCGCGGCACCGGCACGAACCACGGCAAGGGCGGTTCCATGCATATCTGTGATTTTGACAACGGGATTTTGGGCGCGAACGGTATCGTGGGCGCAAACGGTCCGATTGCCTGCGGCGCGGCGCTGACGATCAAGATGAAGAAGATCCCGAACCGCGTCTGCGCGGCCTTCTTCGGCGACGGCGCTTCGAATGAGGGCGCGATCCTCGAATCCATGAACCTGGCGGCGGCCTGGGATCTGCCGGTGATGTTCATTTTGACCAACAACACCTACGGCATGTCCACTCCCTTGGAGCATGTGGTGAAGAATAAGGATTTGAAGCAGAGGGCGGGCGCGTTTGGCTTCAAGGCCTACGAGTGCGACGGCAACGACGTGCTGGCCGTCTATGAGACTGTGAAGGAGGCCAGGGAGTATGTCGTGGCCGGCAACGGGCCGGTTTTGGTGGTGGAGCACACCTACCGTACCTCCGGACATTCCAAGAGCGACGGCAACCTGTACCGCACGAAGGAGGAGATCCAGTATTGGAAGGATCACAACCCGATCAAGCGTTTCCGCGAGTTTTTGACCGGGGAAGGGATCTTTACGGGCGAGGAGATCGACGCCATGCAGGCGGAAGCGGATAAGCTGGTAAACGATGCCGTTGAATATGCCAAGGCCCAGCCTCAGCCGGTGGTGGCGGATCTGGAAGCCGACGTATACGCGAAATAAGGAAGGAGGATTTGGAGAGATGAGAGAAATTACTTATAAAGACGCAGTGAGAGAAGCAATGTGCGAGGAAATGCGCCGGGATGAAAACGTATACTTTATGGGCGAGGACATCGGGGCCTACTGCGGCGCCTTTGGCGTATCGAAGGGGATGCTGGAGGAGTTCGGCCCGGAGCGGATCCTGGAGCCCCCGATCTCCGAAACCGCCTTCATGGGCGCGGGCGTCGGCTCGGCGATCACCGGCATGCGCCCGATCGTGGAGTTAATGTTCTCCGATTTCATGGCCGTGTGCTATGACCAGATTATCAATCAGGCGGCCAAGATGCACTTCATGTTTGCCGGCAAGGTGAGCGTACCGATGGTCATCCGTACGGCTTCCGGCGGCGGCACGGGCGCGGCGGCGCAGCATTCCCAGTCGCTGGAGCAGATGTACTGCCATGTGCCCGGCCTGAAGGTGGTCGTCCCGTCTACGGCTTACGATGCCAAGGGCCTTTTGAAGGCTTCGATCCGCGACAATAATACGGTCGTGTTCCTGGAGCAGAAGCGCCTGTATAAGAATAAGGGGCTGGTGCCGGAGGAGGATTATACGATCCCGCTGGGCGTGGCCGATATCAAGAGAGAGGGCAAGGATGTTTCGATTATTACCTACGGCCGCATGGTGCAGATGAGCCTGGAGGTCGCGGAGAAGCTGGAGAAGGAGGGCATCAGCGTGGAGGTCCTTGACCTGCGCACCTTGAGCCCCCTGGATACGGAGGCGATCATCGCTACGGCGAAGAAGACCCGCCGCGTGGTGGTGGTCCATGAGGCCGTACAGTTCGGCGGCTTCGGCGGCGAGGTGGTGAGCACGATCGCCGACAGCGATGCTTTCTATTACCTGGATGCCCCGATCAAGCGGGTGGGCGCCCTGTATTGCCCGGTGCCGTTTAACCCGGTCCTGGAGGCCAATACCTTCCCGACGCCGGAGAGGATTGAAGCCGCGGTGCGGGAGACGTTATAAGCGGAAGGCAGCTGTAAAACGAAATAGGAGGAGCAGAAATGGCGACAGAAGTGTATATGCCGAAAAACGGTATGGACATGACTGAGGGCACGATCATCCGCTGGCTGAAGAACGAAGGCGATCCGGTTGAAAAAGATGAGCCCATCATGGAGATAGAAACCGATAAGATCACCATGGAGTCGGAAGCGCCGGCTTCGGGGATTTTGTTAAAGAAACTGTATGAGGACGGCGCGGTGGTGCCTGTCCTGACGACGATTGGATATATTGGCGAGGCCGGCGAGAAGGTTCCGGACGCGCCGGCGGCGGCCTCTGCGGCAGTGGCTCCGGCTCCGGCGGCAGGGACGGCGGCTCCGGCGGTAGCGGCGGCTCCTGGGGCGGCAGCTTTTGCGGCGGCTCCTGCCTCTGTGGCGGCGGCTGCGGCTCCGGCGGCGAATGCGGCGGTGCGTGAGGAGAACGGCGTGGTGGCGGCGACTCCGTATGCCCGCAAGCTGGCGAATGACCATGGGTTGGATCTTCATACGGTGGCTCCCAGCGGGCGTCACGGGGAGGTGCGCGGCCGGGATGTGGAAGCGGCTCTGGAGGCGGCTCCGAAGGCATCGCCGCTGGCCCGTGCCATGGCGGCTGACCGCGGCATTGACTTAAAGGGGATAACCGGTTCCGGCTACCGCGGGAAGATCATGAGCGGCGACCTGCCGGCGGCAGCTGCCGGCGCGACGGCCGGCGCGGCCGAGGTGGATGCGGCGATCGCGGAGATCGAGGGCGTGCTGGCGCGCTACAAGATGAACGGCATGCGCAAGGTGATTGCCCAGCGTATGTTTGCCAGCCACAATGAGATTCCGAACGTGACGCAGAATATCAAGATTGACGTGACGGAGCTGTTAGCCCTGCGCGAGAAGATCAACCAGGGTAAGGAAAAGGCGGATAGGGTTTCGGTCAACGATATGATTATCAAGGCGGTGGCCAAGGTGATCGGGGAGCAGGAGCGTTTCCGCATGACGCTGGAGGGCGACGAGTTTGTCCTGCACAACGAGATCAATATCGGCGTGGCGGTGGGCTTAGACGACGGCCTTTTGGTGCCTGTCGTACACAATGTAGACCAGAAGGGGCTTTTGCAGGTTTCGAAGGAGGCGAAGGCTCTGGCGAGGAAGGCCAGGGATGGCAAGCTTATGCCGGATGAGATGGGCAACGGCCGGATCACGATTTCCAATATCGGCATGTTCGGCACGCACAGCTTTACGCCGATTATCAACCAGCCCGAGGCGGCGATCGTAGGCGTCTGCGGGACGGAGGAGGAGCTGGCGCTGGTGGACGGGCAGGTCGTGGCGCGCAAGAAGATGATGGTCTGCGTGACCTTTGACCACCGGATTTTGAACGGCACCGAGGTGTGCCGGTTTGAGTCCCGTCTGAAGGAGCTTTTGGAGAACCCGATCAGCATTCTGTTATAAGGGGCGGCGGGTAGAGGGGCTGCTGCAAAAGGCTATTTTGCGCGGCCTCTGCGTTTGCCGGGGGCGCGGGTTCCCGCGTCGATTGATAGGAGGAAGAAAATGGCGACAGAGCTATATATGCCGAAGAACGGCATGGATATGACCGAGGGCACGATTGTGCGCTGGCTGAAAAATGTGGGCGATCCGGTTGAGAAGGATGAAGCCGTGATGGAAATTGAGACAGATAAAATCACCATGGAGTCCGAGTCTCCTGCGTCCGGCGTTTTGCTGGCGAAGCTTTATGAGGACGGGGCCGTGGTTCCGGTATTAACTACGGTTGGCTACATCGGCGAGGCAGGAGAGAAGGTCCCGGAGGCGGCTGCTTCCGCGGCTCCTGCCGAGGCGGCTGGCACGACCGCCGGTGTGGCTGGCGTGGCTGGTGCGGCGGCCGGGGCGTCGGC
>CANSWW010000255.1 GCA_947650845.1 uncultured Lachnospiraceae bacterium | reverse complement strand
ATTAACGCTTGCTGAACTGCGGGGCACGTCTGGCCGCTTTGAGGCCGTACTTCTTACGCTCTTTCATCCGCGGGTCGCGAGTAAGCAGCCCGGCCTTTTTAAGGACGGGGCGGTTGTCATCGCTGGCCAGCAGCAGGGCGCGGGAGATGCCGTGGCGCAGGGCGCCAGCCTGTCCGCTGACGCCGCCGCCCTTCACGGTAGCGACGATATCGACCTTCCCCTCGTTAGCGGTAGCGACCAGGGGTTGGCGGACGATCATCTTCAGGGTATCGAGACCGAAATACTCTTCGATATCACGGCCATTGATTGTGATAGCGCCGGTGCCGCCAGGATAGACCTGGACGCGGGCGACAGAGGACTTTCTACGGCCGGTGCCGTACAGATAGGGCTTTTTAGACTGATACATATTCCTCTACCTCCTTATTCGGCGTACAGTTCAGGCTTCTGGGCCTGCTGCTCATGGGTTTCGCCGGCATAGACGTGCAGGCGCTTGAGGGAATCCTTCGTAATGACGTTGCGGGGCATCATGCCGCGCACGGCCACGCGCATAGCCAACTCGGGCTTCTTTTCCATCATATCCTTGTACTTGGTCTCTTTGAGGCCGCCCACCCAGCCGGAGTGGGTGCGGTACATTTTCTGTTCCAGCTTTTTGCCGGAGAGGGTAGCCTTGGAAGCGTTGATAACGATCACGTTGTCGCCGCAGTCGGCGTGGGGGGTGTAGGTAGGCTTACGCTTACCGCGCAGCAGGTCGGCAACGACGACGGCGGTGTGGCCCAGGGGCTTGCCGGCGGCGTCCACGACGTACCACTTGCGGACGATATTGCCCTTATTTGCCATAAAAGTGGACATTGGCTTGCATCTCCTTTAGATATCCTTCCTTCGATCACGAAAGAACAGGAGGATAAATCCTGCTTTCTCGTTATCGAAGGAAGCCTTGTATTTTTGCTCGAAATCAGGTACAATGACCTCAGCGAGCAGATATATTTATAGCACACTCCGGCCCGCGTTGTCAACACCGTTTTTATTTAGCAAACAGAATGCTCTGCAAAACGCGCGTTTTCTTTAATTTTCTCGTGATATCTCTCGTCTGATTTTCATAATTCCGGAAGGAGCGGCCCATGCAGCATATATTATCCTTAGTCCGCCGGTGTGTGGAGGACTACAATATGATAGAGGAAGGCGAGACGGTGGCGGTAGGCGTCAGCGGCGGGAAGGACTCGGTATTGACGCTGGCGGCGCTGGCGAAGCTGCGGGAATTCTACCCCAAGCGGTTTGACGTCACGGCCTTGACCATAGACAGCGGGACGCCAGGGATGGATTTCACGCCCATTGCCCGGCTGTGTGCGGAATTAGGGGTAACGTATCAACGCATACCGGTCCCGATTTACGAAATCGTATTTGTCTGCCGGAAGGAGAAGAATCCCTGCTCCCTGTGCGCGAAGCTGCGCCGCGGCGCATTAAGCACGGAGATGAACCGCTTAGGACTCAAAAAGATTGCCTTGGGGCATCACTACGACGACGCGGTAGAGACCATGGTCATGTCGCTGTTTTTGGAAGGGCGGATCGGCTGTTTCCAGCCTGTGACCTATTTGGACCGCAGCCAGGTCACGCAAATTCGCCCTCTGCTGTATGTACAGGAGCGGGAAGTACGGGGCGCGGTACGGCGCCTGGACCTTCCTGTCGTAAAAAACCCATGTCCCGCCAATGGGACAACCAAGCGGGAGGAGACGAAGGCGCTCCTTCTCCAATTGGAGAAACAGTTTCCCCAATTAAAAAAGAAGATATTTGGCGCAATACAGCGGTATCCGTTATACGGGTGGAGCCTGGAGGAAGAGCAGAGATAATCTTTCCCGCCTTCGGCTTGCGGGGGCGGATTTGATAAAACAAAAAAGCCGCCCCGGCGGGCGGCGGAAAGGGAATGCATGTTTACCGGCTACTCAGAAAAAACGATGGATTTTATGTGGGGGATTCGGTTTAACAACAACCGTGACTGGTTTACCGCCCACAAGGAGGAATACCTTCAGCACCTCTACCAGCCCACCATGGCCTTAGGCCAAGAGGTCTACGAAAAATTTATGGACAAGTTCCCCCAATTGGGATTAAACCTCCATGTCTGCCGCATTTACCGCGACGCCCGCCGCCTCCACGGCCAAGGCCCCTACAAGGACCACCTCTGGCTGACCATCCGGCCAGACAACGACATATGGAGCCAGCAGCCTGTTTTCTGGTTTGAAATCACGCCGGAGGAGTGGAGTTACGGCGTAGGCTTCTGGAACGCCGGCGCGCAGACCATGGCCGCCATGCGCCGCGACATGGACAAGGACCCCAAGCGCCTGGAAAAGCTGGTCCGCCGGATGCAGAAAGACGGCCGTTTTTCCGTCCAGGGAACCGATTATGCCCGCAAAAAGGGCGAGACTACGAAGCTGCTGGCAGACTGGTACAACAAGAAGGACATCTCCGTAGGCCGCTACAGCCCTGCGGACGAAACGCTCTTTACCCCGGAATTGGTAGATATTCTGGTAGACGGCTACACGTTTTTGGAGCCATATTACCAATATTTCAAATCCTTTTCCAAGGCCGGATTGGAGGATTTGAAATGAAATGGGCAGAATATCCGAAATTCTGCCTGGGAGCCGGTCTTACCGCTTGCGCTTCCCGGAAAAAGCTGATATAATGGAACGGCAAAGCGTTTTCCTCAGCCGCCGGAGGCTGCGGCGGAAATCCAGTGAAGAAAAGAGGCAAATCCATGAGCGAAAAAGAAAAAACCGAAAAGCCTGAAAAGGCTAAGAAAGAAAAAAAGCCCAAAAAGGAAAAAGCCGCCAAGACGAAGGTCTGCCCGTCCTGCAAAGCGGAAATACCTAAAAAATCGAAGATGTGTCCCCGCTGCGCCGCAAAGCAGCCGAAAAAGTTCCCGGTGGTCATTGCGGCGGTGCTGGCGGCGGTGCTGCTGCTGGCAGGCCTGTCGGTGTCAGTTTTTATGTTCCATTTCCCCATTGACCCGCCCTTCGAGCTGCCCTTTGGCAAGGCCCTTTCCGAGACGGAGCTGGGCCAGACCATGGAGGTCACCAGCAAACAGGAGGAAGCGATTCTCGCCATATTTGAGCAGTGCGGCATTTACCCGGTTCGGGAGGTAAAGCGGCTGGTATCCGATGATGAGAGCGCGACCTACGCCGTCAACGACGCGGAAACAGTTCATTTTTCAGACACCAAGGACGCGATTGTCGTAGAGTTGAACAACAAGGACAAGACGGTGCAGTCCATCGACTTCCAGAAGCATGCCGTTTACCGCAACGGCGCGGTAGTCGCCCAGGCTACGGACTTCTACCTCGGTTCCGCCCAGCGGGACCACTATCTGTCCATGTGCCTGACCGCCGTCAACGCCCGCCTGCCCCTGCCGGAAACGGCCAGCTACCCGGCCAAAAGCGGCTGGAACTACACCAGCGACGGCGATAAGGTGACAGTGGAATCCACCGTCACCACCAAGGACGCCAATGGTACGCCGGTGACACAGGCGTTCACGGTGGAGTTTGAGGAAGGCAAATTGGTTTCCGCCACCATCGCGGCGCCCGTCTCCCAGGAAACGGACAGCGCCGCTGGGGAAACGGGCAATAACTGATGCGAAAAAGCCAGAGAATACGCTTTTATTGAAATAAACTTCAAATCAGGAGAGAAACTGCTATGGCTAAAGATCAAAGACAGGTGGACGCCATTACCGCCCGGGACGTGGATTTCGCCCAATGGTTCACCGATGTTTGCAAAAAAGCCGAATTGATCGACTATTCCAGCATCAAGGGCATGTTCATTTACCGCCCCTACGGCTACGCCATCTGGGAAAACATGCAGAAGGAACTGGACCGCCAGTTCAAGGCTACCGGCCATGAAAATGTGGCGATGCCGATGCTCATTCCCGAGAGCCTGCTGCAAAAGGAAAAAGACCATGTGGAAGGCTTCGCGCCCGAGTGCGCCTGGGTTACCTACGGCGGCAGCGAAAAGCTGGAGGAGCGCTACTGCATCCGGCCCACCAGCGAGACGCTGTTCTGCGAGCACTATAAGAACATCATCCATTCCCACCGGGATCTGCC
>CANSWW010000254.1 GCA_947650845.1 uncultured Lachnospiraceae bacterium | reverse complement strand
GCAGACCAATCTGCACAGCGGCGTCGGTACACGGATTGTCCGCACCTACATGTCGTTTGAGGTAGGGGCCTTCCATCCGACCGGCTCGGCGCTCGATTATGCGATTTCCAAGCGCAACACGTTTTTCGTATTGCAGGATCCGGAGACGGGCGACATCACCTACAGCCGCAACGGCCATTTCCACCGCTCGGAGGAGGAGGACGGCTTCTATCTGATGACCGACAGCGGGAAATATGTGCTCGATGTAAACGGGCAGCGGATCCGCGCGGAGTCCGAGAACGGGCAGGGCACGGAGGAGAATCCGCAGGAGATCGCGCTGGTGACCTTCGAAAATCCCAGCCGTCTGCTGAGCGCAGGTTACAATGAGTATGTCCCGGCGGATGAAAACGCGGCGGCCATTCCGGTCCAGGAACGGGCGCTGGTGGGTTCGACCCTGGAATCCTCCGATACCGATATGGCCGAGGAATTTACCCATGTGATCGAGTATCAGAGAGCGTTTAGCTTTGCGGCGCGTATGATCACGACCTCGGACGAGATTGTATCCACCATCAACAATCTGCGCGGCTGACGCATGACGTCATGCGGCGGCCGCTGAAAAGCGGTATCAACATAAAAGGAGGACGGCATGAAAATTAAGAATTATGAAGATATGAATCTCCAGGAACTGGATGTCATGCGCGAGATCAGCAGCATCGGCACCAGCCACGCGGCGACGGCGTTGTCGAAGCTTTTGCAGAAGGAAATCCGCATTTCGATTCCCGAGGTCAGTATTTTGGGGTACAATGAAGCCCTTTCACGGATCGGCAACGCGGAGGAAATTGTGGCGGCGACCCTGGTAAAGATGGATCAGGATGTGGACGGACTGATGTTGTTTTTGTTTGACCTGAATTTTGCCGACACCATTTTATCGGCGCTTTTGGGGCAGAGATACGAAAGCTTTGAAGAGATGGACCAGCTGGCGTATTCGGCCCTGGAGGAGGTCGGCAATATCATTATCTGCAATTATGTCAATGCCTTCTCCAAGCTGGTGGATGTGGACATTTCTCTTTCTGTCCCCAGCTCTACCGTCAATATGGTAGGCGGCATCCTGACCGTGCCGATCGCCGAGTTTGGGCATGAGACGGATAAACTGATGTATTTCAACGCCGATTTTGTGATGGACGGAAAGAAGCTTTCCGACTGGCTCTTGATGCTTCCGGATATTAAGTCTTTGAATGCAATACTGGAGAAACTAGGTGTCTGACGATGGAAAAGGAACTGAAAGTAGGAATTGGTGATATGAAGCTGACCCGGGGAGAGGGACGTATCATTACATATGCCCTGGGTTCCTGCATTGGGATTTCATTTTTTGACAAGGCGATCGGTTTGGGAGCGCTTTTACATATCATGCTGCCGGAGCGTCAGAATATCGCGGACGCCAATGTGTTTAAATACGCGGATACGGGCATCCAGGAGACCCTTCGCAAGCTAACGGCCTTTGGCATGGTGCGTTCGCGGACGATCGTAAAGATTGCCGGCGGCGCAAAGATGTTTGAGATCAAGGGGAACGCGAGCTTTGGCAATATCGGGGAGCGCAACGCCATGAAGGTCAAACAAATACTCAGGGCCGAGGGATTGCGGCTTGTGGCCGAAGATACGGGCGGCAATTACGCGAGAACCATGTTGTTGGATGTAAAGACGGGAGACGTCGTAATCCGGACCTTCGGAAAGCCGGAAAAACACTTGTAGGAGGAAGGAGAAAGTTATGGAGGAAAAGAAAAGCAGAATCCTGCTGGAATCGGGGACCAATGAAATCGAGGTTATGCGGTTTACCGTGAGCGGGGAATTGTACGGCATCAATGTGGCGAAGGTGCAGGAGATCATCATGGCGGAGAAGGTAAAGCCGATGCCGCATGCGCATCCGGCCATCGAAGGGATCTTTAAGCCCCGGGAGGAGCTGATTACCGTCATCAATCTGGCCTACTATCTGTTTGGGGAACATCAGGATGTGGGACCGAAGGATCTGTTTATTATTACCAACTTTAATCGTATGACGGCCGCCTTCCGTGTGGAGAGCATCGAGGGCATCAGCCGGATTTCCTGGAAGGATATCCAGAAGCCGGATAAGACTGTGGCTAACGGCGACGAGGGCGTGGCGACCGGCATCGCGCAGTGCGAGGGCCAGCTGGTAACGGTTCTGGACTTTGAAAAGATCGTAGCGGAGATCGCGCCGGAGACGACGATCCAGGTATCCGACGTGGAGAAGCTGGGCGCGCGTCCGATCTGCGACAGCCCGATTTTGATTGCCGAGGACTCGATCCTGTTGCAGCGGATGATCAACGACTGCCTGGAGCGGGCCGGCTTTACGCATCTGATCAATTTCGCGAACGGGCAGGAGGCCTGGGACCACCTGCATTCGATCCGCAACGATTCGGATCTGTTCGACAAGATTCATCTGGTGATTACCGATATCGAGATGCCGGAGATGGACGGCCATCGTTTGACGAAGCTGATCAAGGACGATCCGCGCTTAAAGCATGTCCCGGTCATTATCTTCTCATCCCTGATCGATGAGCAGATGCGCATCAAGGGCAAGGAGCTGGGGGCCGACGAGCAGATCGCCAAGCCGGAAATTGGGCGTCTGGTCGGCCTTTTGGATACGCTGCTGGCACGCTTTGACGAACAGCGTCCTACCTTTGACGTCTAAGAGGGCAGGCAGGAAATACCATTACGAATACGGAGGATATGAGAGTGGCGATTATCATTACCGTTTCAAACCAAAAAGGCGGCGTAGGCAAGACGACGACCTCGGCGGCGCTGGCGACCGGGATCGCCGCGACCGGGAAGCGTGTTCTTGGCGTGGATTTGGACCCCCAGGGCAACTTTGGCTTCTGCCTGGGGCTGGAGCCGGCGGGCGCCCCTACGATTTTAGATGCGCTGCAGGGCAAGGTGCCGGTGGCGGAGGCAGTAGGCCGGACGGAGTACTGCGACATCCTGCCTTCCGATATTTCTCTGAGCAGCGGGCTGGAGAATGTGGCGTCCGGGCGTCGGGAAAGCATATTAAAAGAGACGCTGAAGCCGATTATCGGCTTGTATGACTATGTCATTATTGATACGCCGCCGGCCTTAAACCTGCTGACGGTAAACGCCTACGCGGTTTCCGACTTCCTGATTATACCGATGGGGACGGATATCATGAGCCTGGTGGGGCTTTCCCAGCTGAAAGAAACGATTGAGACGGTCCGCGGCTCCTTCAATCCGGATCTGAAGGTGATGGGTATCCTTCTGACCCGCTTTAACCGTCGTACGCTGCTGGCACGGGACGTCCTGGAAATGGCCGGGCAGCTGGCCGGGCAGATCGGGACGGTGGTGTTTGAGACAAAGATACGAAACGGTGTGGCCATTGCCGAAGCGCCGGCCCACGGAGAAAGCATCTATGAATACAGTCCGCGCTCGGCGGCCGTCAAGGATTATGAGGCCTTTTTGGAAGAGATCGCGGAAACGATTCATCTGAAGGATGGAAGGAGGTAGGAGAAAGTGGCGAGAAAGACGAATAAAACGTCACATGTGATGAACCTGATTACCAACGGGGGGCCGGAAACGGAAGAGGTACAAGAAGGAGCCCTGAAGGAATCGGTAGCTGCGCCGGAACCGCAGAAGCCGGCGCCTGAGAATAAGGTGATTGTCGTGAATGAGACCAGTGAAAACGAAAAGCTTTCGAATGAGATCAAAAACCGCCTGGAGGCACAGCTGGAGGCGGAGGTAGCCGAGGCGCAGGCCGCCGGGCAGATGTCGGCCTCGGGCATGGAGCGGGCCGGAGAGGGAATGGTAGCAGAGGCGGAGCCGTCCGCGCCGGCACAGGAGTCACCGGCGGCGGGACAGGAGCAGCCGTCCGCGCCGGCACAGCCGCAGGCCGTGAGAATGCAGCCGGCTTCCCGCGACAACGTGGGCTTCCGTGACGTGCCGGCGGAGCCGCAGTACCGGATGCTCAATGTAATGGAGCGCATCCTTGGCAATATGGATTTGCAGGCGGAAATGAAGCAGTATGGCGTCTGCCTGTGCAGCCGCTGCCGGGCGGACGTGCAGGCCTTGGTGCTGACCAATCT
>CANSWW010000253.1 GCA_947650845.1 uncultured Lachnospiraceae bacterium | reverse complement strand
CTCTCATTGACCAGCATGCCGTTCATAATATTATAAAACTGCTGGATATTCTCCAGGCCCGCTTCCCCATTGGCCCCGCGCGCTACCAGGTTTGAAAAGGCGTCGGCAAATTTGTCCGTCTGCTTCCCTGATGAGGTCAAAAGCTCCGTAAATTCTTCTTCCACTCTCTCCGGATCAAAGGCCTGCTCAAAGCCGCGGATACGGGTCAATTTATCAAAGAGCTGAAGCAAGCGGTCCATGCCGCCCTCCTCATACTTCACCGCGTGAAAAATAAAGAGCATCACCGCATTGCGGACCGGCCCGTAATCATGGGTCCGCGATATATAGGAGGCCAAAAACGGAATCAGCTTCTGGTTGAGGACCGCCGCGTTGCCCTCCGTCTGCCCGCCCGGCGCGTCCCAGTCCATCTGCTCCAGGATATCTTCATATTCGCCCCGAAACTGCCGCAGCATCAGACGGCCGATGTCCTCCGTCAGCCCCTTCATCTGCCGCAGCGTGTGCTGCGACGAGGAAAGGCTGTTGTAGCTGCGCAGGAAGGAAAGAACCGCCTCCTTGGCCGCGTCGCTATGGTTGCCGCCCAACAGCCTGCGTAAATTATCAAAAAAAGGACCGGAAAACTTCGCCTGCAGCTGCTCCTGCGCCTGGAAAAAGGATAAAAGCTCCTCCGCGGAATGCATCTGGATCGAAGCGAACAATTGCTCCAAAAGCGGGGCGGCCGCCTCCTGGTCCGCAAAAAGAACCGCCGCGTCCTCCGCCTGGAAAAGCTGCTCTAAAATACGCGGAAGCTCCTGGCTCTCCCCCAGTCTCTTTATAAAAGCGCCGTAATTGCTCTCGGAATCCAGCACGACGTACGTGCCCTCGCCCATGGCGTCGCCGGTCTTGCTCCCCTGCTGACCGTCCGCCCGCACGACCCGCGACGGATCGACCGGATTGTGTACCTGCTGGTTATCCGCGAGGCTCTTCTGCTGGGGATTTATTACGTTCCGGCCGTTGTCATTTACCGGTGTCGTTACTTGCAGAATATTGGACATACGACCTCCAAACTCATTTAAATATTCTATAACAATAAATATATCGACCGTTTTCTTCATTTCATAAAGGAGAAAACATTTTTTGTCCGATCTTATGAATGCCTGAAATATGCCGATAAATTAAGTGAAAAGGTTTTTTATGCTGTAAAATGCTGCATCGAAAGGAGGGCATTATGGACGTAAAATTTTATGGAATCAGCGCGGCAGGCAGAGAGTACCCCTCTTACCGTACCGCTCCCTCCGTATCTGAACCGGCCAGGCGACAGACCGTAGAGAGCGCCGGCAGCTACGACCAGCTTACACTGCGGCAGAGCTATCCGGCGGATCCGGGACAGTTTGCGCGGATCTTAGCCAGGGAAGCGGCGAAGGACATCTCCGTCCCCGCCAGCCAGGCACGCGTCGAGGAGTTACGCAGCCAGGTGGCGGCCGGTACGTACCGGCCGGATGCCGGCGAGATTGCCAGACGGATGCTTTGCTACTCGTAAGCCATACAGATACAGGTACAGGAGGCGATGCCATATGGATTATAATAAGGAAGGGCGGGAGGAAGCATTCCACTCCTTTGCCCACGCATTACAGCAGCTGTCCGAGGCGGTCCGGCAGATTACCGAGGTGGAGACGGCCAAGGCCGAAGCAGCCTCTGCCCGCGAGCATAAGCGTATGGATTCCTTTCTCAAGGAGGAGCAGGCTCTGCTCTTAAAGGTCCGCGGGCTGGAGCAACAGCGGGACCGGCACGCGGCCGTTCTCGGCTGGAAGGGACTGACCTTCCGGCAGGTGCTGCAGGCGGCAGCCGAAGAAGAAGCAGCCGTCCTCTCGCCGATCTTCTCCTCGATGGAGGAAAATCTGGCGCAGTTAACCGATGCCAAGGAGACGGCCGGGCGCATCATTACCGCCCGCCTGCGCGAGTTTGAGCTCTTGCTTGGCACCGGCAATCCGGACGGCACTCCCGGCGCCGAGGCGCCCTCCTATTTCCACAATAAATACGTGTGATAAAGCCTTGCCGGCTTTCCATTATTTTATCGTTTCGGAGGAAAGATTATTATGATACGAGCAACTTTTGCCGGTTTTAACACCGCGCTTTCGGCCCTGCAGTCCAACCAGAAGCGTCTGGACGTCACCGGCCAGAATTTAGCGAATATGCACACGACGGGCTATACGCGCCAGGCACTTGAGACCTCCAGCCTCAATTACCATGGTCCCGTCTCCCACTATATGAACGGCTCTGAGATCCAGGTGGGCTTCGGCGTCGCCATGGACCGTGTGACGCAGATCCGCGACCCCTTCTTAGATGCCCAGTACCGCTACCAGATGGAAAAATCCGGCTATACGGACGCTTTACAGGTTTCGCTTGACTCCATGTCGCGTTTCCTCGACGAGACCAGCATCGGCGGAATCCGCCAGGCCTTTGATAATATCCAGTCGGTCCTCTTAAATCTGCAGGATCCTTCCAAGGTAAACGAGGCCGTCTTTGAGAGCGAGCTGCGCGCCCGCATGGAAGAATTGACCAATCTGCTCAACGAATCGGCCCGCCGCATCGAGGAAGCCCGCACACAGGAATTCCAGCGCTTAGACGGCACCGGCACGAGCCAGAACGGCGCCAAGCAGACGGTCAACGACATTCTGGAGCGGATCGGCAAGCTGAACCGCCAGATTAAATACAATCAGGTCTTTAATCAGCCGAGCCTGGAGCTCATGGATGAGCGCAATGTCCTGCTCGACGAGCTGGCCAGCTATGTCCCGATCGAGGTCACTTATTATAAGGAGCAGGGGCATGAGGGCGATCTCGATTGGCCGGATGATCTGCGGGTTAATATGCTGTATGTCGATGCAAACGGCGATCAGCAGAAGCTGACGCTTGTGGACGGCACGGAAGGCGCGGAGGGACAGAATGTCGGGAAGCTGGAATTTGTCCATTCAGAAGATGGCGCGCCTGTTACCTATCCGCCGGCCACAGATCATCAATATTTGAATATCCAGGCTAAGTTTACAGAGGCGGCATCTGTAGCAAGTGGGACACCAACCATTTCCATTTCTGCCCGTGACGATAGTGCAACTGCTAAAAATATCCTCAGTGGAAAGGGCGGTTCCATCCAGGCCAGTTTGGATATGCTGGGCAGTGGTGAATTAGCTCCAGCTGATAAATACAATACCGGCAAAATCGAAGCTGCCAACTCGAATGTACGCGGTTATCAGTATTACATGAATCAGCTTGACAATCTGGCTCATGGCTTCGGCGCCATCATTGACAGCATTAACAACATGGAGGATGCCTCCGGGCACAAGGGCGGCGATCTTATCGTCAATTTCGAAACCGCTGCGGGAATCGGCATCAATCCCAAATGGGCGTCCGGAGATGTTTATTTTGGAAAGGGTATTGACAAAGAAGGCAATAACCCAAATGATACGGCTTTAGCAATGTATGGCGCTATGTCCTGGAAATACAGTTCAACCAATGGCTATAAAGGTTTCACCGTTGATCTAGGCGGCAAGAGCTTCGCGGACTACATGAACCATGTATCCACGATCCAGGCCACCGACTCCACGAGCAATCAGAACGCGCTCAAAACGAATGTAACCGTGCTGAACGGTATCCAGGATTCCCGCGACGCCCTTTCCGGCATCAGTCTAGACGAGGAAGCCGCCAACATGATGACGTATATGGCCGCATACAATGCCGCGTCCCGTCTGATGACCACCTTGGACGAAGCGTTGAACACCTTGATTAACGGCACCGGTCTTGTCGGCCGATAAGAATCAGCACAGGTAAAAGGAGGAACATACCATGGCAATGCGGGTTACCGATTCAACCCTTTACAGAAAATATACAACGGCTGTCAATGATGTCCACAGCAAATTAAATAAGAGCATGAACAAGATTGCCTCTGGCGCAGCCTATGAGACAGCGGCGGATAATCCGCTGGCTTACTATTCCGGCAAGCGCATGGACAATATGTACCAGGATATCTTAGGTAAGCAGGATTTGCTGGAAGATGTCAAGAACCGCCTGCACCAGCAGGAGCTGGGAGCCCGTTCGATTCAGTCTACACTAGCTAGCAACGCTAACGGCGGAAATGTACTGAAGCAG
>CANSWW010000252.1 GCA_947650845.1 uncultured Lachnospiraceae bacterium | reverse complement strand
GTATTTACATTCCTGCCGCTTCTGCTGGCCTATACGACGGCGCGGCGGATGAAATGCAGCGCGGTGCTGGCGATTTCCGTGGCCGGGATTCTGTGCCATCCCAACTGGGCGGCGCTAGTGAGCGCCGGCGACCCGGTGCGGTTCTTCGGGATCATCCCCTTTTACCTCGTCGCCTATACCTCGACGGTGATTCCGGTCATCCTGGTGGTCGTGGTACAGTCCTTTGTGGAAAAAGGGCTGAATAAAATCATTCCCAAAGCCGTCAACCTCGTATTCGTACCAATGTTCACCTTCCTGATTATGGGCACGCTGGCGTTGTCCGTCTTAGGCCCGGTCGGCGAATATGCCGGCGAAGGCCTGGCGCTTGTTTTTGACTGGCTGAGCACGAACGCCAGCTGGGCGCCCTCGGTGCTGATCGGCGGATTTCTTCCCGTGATGGTCATGTTTGGCCTGCATCACGCGGTGGCCCCGCTGGGAAGCATGCAGATGGCCAGCCTGGGCTTTGACAGCATTTTCGGCCCCGGCTGCGTCTGCTCCAACATCGCCCAGGGTACGGCGGCGCTGGTCGTGGGAATGCGCGCCAAGGACGCCAAGACAAAGCAGCTCGGCCTTTCGACCGGCACGACCGCTCTGATGGGAATTACGGAGCCGGTGCTGTATGGCCTCAATCTGCCAAAAAAATACCCGCTGTTCGCGGCGATGATCGGCGGCGGCCTGGGCGGTCTGTACGCCGGCATTACGCACACGCACCGCTTTGCGACCGGCTCCTCCGGTATTCCGGCTGTCCTTCTTTATATCGGGGACGATACGATGACCTATTTCTGGAATATTATCATCGCCCTCGTCATTACGGTCGTCGCGACCGCGGTTGTTACCTTTATGCTTTCCCTCCGGTTTGAGAAAAGCGAGGCCGCCCCGCAAAATGCGGAAACCGAAAAGGAAATCCGGCCAGTTGTACCGGAAGCGCCCGAGGTCGGCGCGGTCTATGCGCCGGTGAGCGGAAAAGCTGTCGCGATGGCGGATATCCCGGATCCTACTTTTTCTCAGGGAATCGTCGGCTGGGCCGTCGGGATCGAGCCGGAAAACGGCACGGTGTACGCCCCTTTTCACGGCACGGTTGTGCAGGTCGCCGAAACGCGCCACGCGCTGGGGCTTGTGAGCGAGGACGGAATGGAGCTTCTGATCCATATCGGCGTGGATACCGTCGAGATGGAGGGCGCGGGCTTTGAGGTAAAAGTAAAGACAGGCGATACGGTAAAGGCCGGGCAGGAGCTGATGACCTTTGACCGCCAGGCCATCGCCAAAGCCGGACATCCGGACATGGCCGTGGTAATCGTGCTCAACGCAGACGCGTGCCGGCAGCTGGAGCAGACGGCGAAGGGGCCGGTGACAGCCGGGGAAAAGGTAATACAGGCATCCAAATAAGCGAGGAGGACAGGAGAATGGGAGCATTTCCAAAGAACTTTTTGTGGGGCGGCGCGACGGCGGCCAACCAGTTGGAAGGAGGCGTCCGGGAGGGCGGCAAGGGGCTTTCCGTGCCCGATGTGATGACAGGGGGGACCAAAACGAGCCCCCGCCATGTGACCGACGGCATCCTGGGGCAGTATCACTACCCGAGCCATGAGGCGGTGGATTTCTACCATCACTATAAAGAAGATATCGCCCTGTACGGGGAGATGGGTTTTCGATGCTTTCGTATGTCGGTCAATTGGACGCGGCTGTTTCCCCGCGGCGACGAGGCGGAGCCGAACCCGCAGGGGCTAGCCTTTTACCGAAGCGTGTTTGCGGAGTGCCGTAAATACGGGATTGAGCCGCTTGTGACCATCAGTCATTACGAGCTGCCCTATTATCTGGCAAAGGAATACGGCGGCTGGGCCAACCGGAAGCTGATCGCTTTCTTCCTGAAATACTGCGAGACGCTGTTTCGTGAATTTAAAGGGCTGGTGCATTACTGGCTCACCTTTAACGAAATCAACATCCTGCAGATGGGCACGTACGGCAATCTGATGGGCGGCGGCATCCTGCCGCCCGGCGAGGATACGGCGGTCGGCGTTCTGCCCGGCCTGGATGAAAGCTGGGACGACGAGCAGCGGCGCTATACGGCGCTCCACCATCAGCTGGTGGCCAGCGCCAGGGCCGTGAAAATGGCGCATGAGGCGGACGCGGATAACAAGGTGGGCTGTATGCTTTTGAGTCGCCTTTCCTATCCTTATACCTGCCGGCCGGAGGACGTGCTGAAAGCGCAAAAGGTCATGCAGACCGCCAATTATTACTGCGGCGACGTCCATGTAAGAGGGGCGTACCCGGCCTTTGCCGGACGGCTGTGGAAGGAAAAAGGGATCGTGATCCCCGTTGCGCCGGGCGATCCGGAAATTCTCAGGGAAGGAACGGTGGATTTCGTGAGCTTCAGCTACTATTCCAGCAGTACGGCGACGGATGACCCGACCGTGCCCGTCGCCAACGGCAACATGATGCGCGGGCAGGCCAATCCCTACCTGGAGCAGAGCCAGTGGGGCTGGACCATTGACCCGAAGGGGCTGCGTTATCTGCTCAACGAGTTTTACGGGCGCTGGCAGATTCCGCTCATGATCGTGGAAAACGGCCTGGGCGCGGAGGATGTTGTGGAAGAGGACGGCAGCATCCACGACGAATACCGCATCGCGTATATGCGCGAGCATATAGAGGAAATGGCGCGAGCCATAGAGGACGGCGTGGAACTGATGGGCTACACGGTCTGGGGCTGCACCGATTTGGTGAGCGCGGGAACCGGCGAGATGGCTAAGCGCTACGGGCTGGTTTATGTCGATAAAGATAACGCGGGCCAGGGAACGCTGAAGCGCAGCAAAAAGGACAGCTTCTTCTGGTATCAGAAGGTTATAGAGAGTAATGGGGAGGATTTGGGTTAGAGAAATTTTACCTATACGCCGGAGGACGGGCCGGCCATGTGATTTCGGCATAACAAAAAAGACGAGTGAAAAGCGATTGCTTTTTGCTCGTCTTTTCTGGATGCGCCCGGCAGGTGCACGTTCTAAGGGGTGCGGCGTCTCTTCCTGTCCGGAATATTCCCTTACCGTGCCGGCATCTGAAATCCTGTGAGCGCCCGGTTCAGATAGTCGTTAAAGGGCTTCATGACCCGGAACAGGCCCGCGGCTTTAGTAAGGAGCCGCTCCGCGTCCGTTATTTCTTCGTCGCCAAGCGGATATTCCAGATACCAGCTTTTATATTTCAGGTATTCCGCCTGCGGGTGGTCCTTGTCATAGCCTGCCGGAACCTTCTTTAACGCAGTTCCCTGTACGGTAAAATATTTTTCAAACTCCGGCTCCAGCAGGATCCGCTCCCATTCCCCGCCGTTTTGGACGATAGAATCCCGCACCATCGCCGTGGCCTCCTTAAACATATCCGCAAAGAGGCCGCCGCCTAAAAAGGACTGGCCGCCGGGCTTGATCTGGAGGTAATACCCGACCGGGACCGGCAGCTTGCCCTTCGAGGAAATATGGGCGCGAAACGCCGGGTTGTAGGGCGATTTGTCGTGGCTGAAGCGGGTATCCCTCACGAGCTTGAAGGTGAGGTCTTTGGGGTTATTGAATAAAATGCTGCTGTCAAAGGCTCCGATTTCCTGTATCAGGGCCTGCAGGAATTCTTCAAAGGCAGCGTTTGCCTTTTGATAGCTGTCCTTGTTTGCGTGATACCATTCGCGATTGTTATTTTGGCTCAGGGCCGTTAAGTAATCCATGATGATTTGTGTATTCATGTCTGCGTCTCCTTTATGATTTCCGGATGGTGGAAAACTGCGTGGATGCCAAGAGTTCCCGGACTAGTTGTTTTGTGCGCTCGGGGGAGCGGTAGGGCTTGCAGAAGGAAAAGTCCTGCGATAAATCGTCGATTTCTTCCATCGCCTGTTTTACGTCGAGCATGGCCGCAAGGGAGATTTCGGCGGCTTTTGTATAGTCTGTCCGTACGGGATCCAGCCGGTGGGATTGGATGGCGTAATTGCCCCGGTTTTGGCAGCGGCAGCGGCCGCCGCCGTATTCGCCGCAATACTGCCCGAGGAAGTCCGCCATTTTTCTGCGGGTCCGGCAGAGGCGCTGGCGGTAGGCTTCCGGGGTCATCTCCAGGATCTCC
>CANSWW010000251.1 GCA_947650845.1 uncultured Lachnospiraceae bacterium | reverse complement strand
AGCAAGACCAAACAGAAAGCATAAGACGGCCCGTCTGCTTTCGGGTAGGTCGCTCGAGCCTGGCGGTAACGTCAGGCCTAGATAGATGATCATTCACGACAGAACCCGGCTTATCGTTCGGCTCGTTGTTCTTTTATGCCTTGGCGGCGTGCCGCGAGGCGCAGACAGATGGATTGCGAAAGCCTAAGGAGGAGTCCGAGCAGTGGAGACCATACAGATTCGTTACGTAAGCGACGCCATTGAAAAATTAACCTATATTGAGAATAAATCCGACTGGATCGATCTGCGGGCAGCGGAGGAGGTATCGTTAAAGCAGGGGGAATTCCGGCTGATCAGCCTGGGTGTCGCAATGAAGCTGCCGGTCGGCTATGAAGCGCATGTGGTCCCGCGCAGCAGCACCTTCAAAAATTTCGGACTGATCCAGGCCAATCATATGGGCGTGATCGACGGCAGCTACTGCGGAGACAACGATATCTGGCGTTTTCCGGCGCTGGCGGTACGGGATACCGAAATCCATGTGGGAGACCGCATTTGCCAGTTTCGTATTGTAAAGAACCAGCCGCCGATTTTGTTTGAAGAGGTGGAGCATTTGGACGGAGAGGACCGGGGCGGGTTTGGCAGCACCGGACGGAATTAGGATTAGGAAAGGAGTCAGAAGCCATGGGAATACGAAAAGGCCTTTTTCTGGCCGCAGCGCTGTGGGGAGTGCTTTTGCTTGCCGGATGCACTTCCGATGCGGAGGTATTCAACGAGCAGGGGCTTGCCCTCTATCAGCAGGGCTCCTATACGGAGGCGGTAAACTCCTTTGACCAGGCGATCCGCACGGACAACCAGAACCCCGAATACCATGTAAATAAGGGAATGGCCTGTCTGGAAATGGGCGATTATGAAAATGCCCATAGCTGCTTTGACCTGGCCTTGCGTTTGGACGGCAAATGCCAGGCAGCCTATCGGGGCAATGGGATTGCCTACATGGAAGCCGGCAGCTATGACGATGCGATGAATTCGTTTAATACGGCCTTGGCCTGCGAATCGGGACGGGCCAGCGAGGCGGAGTATGATATTTTGCTGTACCGCGGCGAGACGGAAACCCGCATGGGGGATTACGAGGGGGCCGTCAATACGTATACGGTCCTGCTGAAGGCTAAGGGGGAGCAGGCGGATTTTTACTATCTGCGCGGCGTGGCCTATGTAAAGAGCGGCGCGGTGACGGAGGGGATCGCCGATATGGACAAGGCGATTGCGTTAAACCCGTCGGATTACAATTTATACCTGAATTGTTATTACTGTCTGGCGGACGCCGGACAAGCCGAACAGGGGATCAACTATCTGAAAAACGCGCTGACGATCGGCGAGAGCACGACCGCGTCCCACAAATCCAGGGGGGCCGTGCATTTTTTGCTGGGCGATTACAACGCGGCCCTGTCGGAGTTTGGCTACGAGCAGGAAACGGCGGATGTAGAAACACTTATCTATATTGGTTTGTGCCATCAATCATTGGGAGATTACACCAGCTCCTATGAAGCGTTTACCCGTGCCCTGGAATTGGGCGGCGAGAACCTGGAGGTCTATTATCAGATGGGGATGTGCATGTTCAGCACGGGGGATTACGAAAAGGCGCTGGAATATTTGGGAAAGGGCCTGGAGCTGACAGCGCAGGGAAACGATGCGCATAAATCGGAGATGATGTATACGCAGGCGCTGTGCTATGAGAGGCTTTTACAGTTTAACGATGCGCTAAAGGCATTCGAGGCCTACGCGGCCCTCTATGGCTCGACGGCGGAATTGGATAAAGAGATGGCATTTTTGCGGACGCGTTAAGGAGCGCGAAAGAATGATTGAAACAAAACAGGCCCGGGAGAGAGTGATTCTGATCGGGATTCAGACGGCGGACGGCGAGGAGGTGCAGGCGTCCTTGGACGAGCTTCGGCAGCTGGCCGAGACGGCCGGCGCCGAAGCGGTGGGACGGGTGATTCAGAACCGGGAGCAGCCGCATCCGGCCACCTACTTGGGAAAGGGAAAGCTGGAAGAGGTCAAGGAGCTTCTTTGGGAGACGGAGGCTGTCGGCATTGTCTGTGACGATGAGCTGTCTCCGGCCCAATTATCCGGTCTGGAGAAGGCTTTGGATGTAAAAATTATGGATCGGACGCTGTTAATCCTGGATATTTTCGCGGCCCGGGCGAGGACGCGCGAGGGAAAGATTCAGGTGGAGCTGGCGCAGCTGAAATATCGGGCGGCCCGTCTGGTCGGTCTGCGGGAGTCGTTGTCGCGTTTGGGCGGCGGGATCGGCACCAGGGGCCCCGGCGAATCGAAGCTGGAGGTGGACAGGCGGCGAATCCATGAACGGATTTCCTGGTTAAAAGCGGAACTGAAGGATGTGGAACGCCATCGGGACGTGACGCGTCAAAAAAGAATGAACAACCGGATTCCGGTGACCGCGATTGTCGGATATACGAACGCGGGAAAATCGACGCTCTTAAATCGTCTCACCGGAGCGGATATCCTGGCGGAGGATCAGCTGTTTGCGACGCTGGATCCGACGACACGGACCCTGCAGCTGCCGGGCGGCGATACGATGCTTTTGACGGATACGGTCGGCTTTATCCGCAAGCTGCCCCATCATTTGATCGAGGCATTTAAAAGCACGCTGGAGGAGGCCCGCTATGCCGATGTGATTCTCCATGTGGTAGACAGCGCCAACCCGCAGGCGGACAGTCAGATGCATGTCGTGTATGAGACGCTGCAGAGCCTGGGCGTCAAGGATAAGACGATTGTCACAGCCTTTAATAAGTGCGACCGCCTGGACGGCGATCCGGCGCTTCGGGATCTGCGGGCCGATCACAGCCTGCTAATTTCGGCGGCCTCAGGCCAGGGCCTGGACCATCTGAAGGAGGTTCTGAGCGCGGTCCTGCGTGCCAGGCGGGTGTATGTAGAGCGCTTCTTCCTGTATAAGGATGCCGGCAAAATGGAACAATTCCATCGGTATGGGCAGGTACTGAATGAAGAGTACCGGGAAGAAGGCATTGCGATCGCCGGGTATCTGCCGGCGGAATTGGCAGGGAAAATGATATAAAAACAGCCGGCGGCTGTTCAGGAAAAGGAATCGGCTAATTCCAGAACCTGAGCAGCCGTTTGTACGTCCGTAATCAAGACGTCTAGGTAGTGGCCGTTTAAAGCGCCCAATACGGATTTGACCTTGGCGGGACCGCCGCCGACACCAATGACCTTGCGGTGGCGGTGCAGCTCGCGCAGGTCAATTGATACAATGCGATCGAGCAGGGAGGTATCGCACAGACGCCCGCGGATATCAAAAAAGTTGCCGCAGATATCGCCGACCGCGCCGGCGTCCACCAGCTCATTGATCGTGGCGGTGTCAAACGGATAATCGCTTAAATGATCGGCGCCCCGGATCGGAGCCTCGCCGATGCCGACCATAGTCAGGTCAAGGGACAGGGAGGCCTCGAGGATATTGGCAATGGGCGGTTCCTGTTTGAGGGCGTGGCACAGCGTAGCGCTCTGGCACATAAAGGGGGCGGTAATGATGTGGCTGGAGCCGCCGTATTTCTGAATCATCTTCTGTACCAGGATATTGGGCTGGAAATCGGCGCTGCTGGAGGAGCCGCCGACCAGGGTATAGACGGTCAGGTCGTGGATCGAATGATTATCCGGCAGCTGATCGACCATCGCGTTGAGGGTCCGGCCCCAGGTAAAGCCCAGCTTCATATGATCCTGCAGCTGATGCTCAAAATAGGTGGCGGCCTCCGAAGCGATCCGGCGGACAATGGCTTCCGGCGCGAGCTCCTGGCTCTGGCAGTCGGCCAGCTTAATATCCTGCAGCCGGAAGCGCTGCTTGAGCTGCTCCTCCATCTGGAGGATCTGCATGGAGCCGCGCACATCGACAATCTCGATTTTAATCATGCCTTCGTTGCGTGCTTCTTCCAAAAGCTTGCCCAGCGTGACGCGGGAAATATGTAACAGCTTGGCGATATCGGTCTGCGTGTAGTTTTTTTCGTACAGATAATACAGCGCTTTTAGCTTCATGTAATAGCGGTGATCGGGCTGAATCGGCATAGCGGCCTCCTTATCGGGCGGTTCTTTAAAAGTTATGCTTACATTTGTAAACTATTATAATATGGAATG
>CANSWW010000250.1 GCA_947650845.1 uncultured Lachnospiraceae bacterium | reverse complement strand
TAAAACCGTTGCGGTTCCTTTCCGACCAAATACTCATACCAATCGGCCCAGTCCTCTTCGGGAAAAGCTATGCATCCCGTCGCCTTATCATATCCCTTAAAATTCAGGTCGTATCCTTTGTTATAGCTCATTGTATCCGGATCCTGCATGATTTTCTGACGGTACCAGAGTTCCTCATATGCAGGAACATGTAAATATAGCGTTTCTTTCATAGCTCCTCCCTGCTTCGGTTAATAGGAAACGCTCCCTGAAAACCTCTGTCCCCGGGAGCGTTTCCTTCTGTTGCCTTATCTTCACCACAAGCCCTTTCTCCCTGTCAGGCCCGGTCCTGCGGCAGCCATTTCAGGCATTTCCCCGTTTCAGTCCCATTCGGACTGGTCCGTATGCAGCAGCTCATGCGCCCTGTGCGACATAGGCGCTCCCAAATACTCCTTGTACAGCGTCTGCACATCCGGGTTTTCATGGGAATAGCGCAGCGGGTTGGCGGCATCCAGGCGGTAGAGCTTATCCGCCCGCACCATCGCCCGCTCTTCGCCGTCCTTGATCGGCTGGCCGCCGCCGCCGGAGCAGCCGCCGGGACAGGCCATAACCTCGACAAAGTCATACCGGCTGCGCCCGGCCCGCACGTCCTCGATCAGCTTACGGGCCTCGCCCAGGCTCGAAACAACGGCGCAGCGCACCGTATTGCCGGCCACCTCTACCTCCAGCTCACGCCGCTCGGTTAAGCCGCGGACTTCTTTAAAGGCATCCGGCTCGATATTTTTGCCGACCAGCAGGAAATACGCCGAGCGCAGGGCAGCCTCCATCACGCCGCCGGACGCGCCGAAGATGACGGCCGCGCCGGTGCCGGAGCCTAAGGGGCTGTCAAACGGCAAATCAGGCAGGTCGGGAAGGCTCAAATGCGCCATCTGCACAAAGCGCATGATCTCACGGGTGATCATGACGATGTCCACATCCGGGTTTGCGCCGTCCGCGCTCATGCAGGTAACGCCGCATTCGTATTTCTTGGCGCTGCAGGGCATGATTGAAACCACGCACAGCTTGTCGGGGGAGACCCCGATCTTCTCCGCGAAGTATGTCTTAGCCACCGCGCCGAACATCTGCTGCGGCGATTTGGCCGTCGACAGCTGAGGGACCATGTCCGGATATTCGCTGCGCAAAAAGCGCACCCAGCCCGGGCAGCAGGAGGTAAACATCGGCCACTGGTAGCGGTCCTTGTGGGACAGGCGCTCCAGAAGCTCGCTCCCCTCCTCCATGATCGTTAAATCGGCCGCAAAATTGGTGTCGAACACGTAGTCAAAGCCGATCTGCTTTAAGGCCGCCACGAGCTGGCCCATGGTCACCGCGTCGCGGTCAAGGCCCAGGCTTTCGGCAAAGGCTCCGCGCACGGCCGGGGCGATCTGCACCACCGTCGTGATCTCCGGGTCGTCCAGGGCGTCAAAGACCGCGTTGCCGTCCCGGCGCACCGTCAGGGCCCCCACCGGGCAGTGGGTCACGCACTGGCCGCAGGCCGCGCAGTTTGCTTCTCCTATCGGCAGGTTATCCTTGACATGGATCGTCGTGCGGTAGCCGGTATTGATGACCTCCCACACGCCCAGCCCCTGTACCTTTTCACAGATGTTGACACAGCGCATGCACTTAATGCACTTGGAAGCGTCCCGGATGATCGGGAAGCTGTCGTCCCAGTTGTATTCCTCGCATTCCTTGGGGAAAGGGACGCTCAATATGCTCATACGGCCGGCAATGTCCTGCAGCGTGCAGGTGCCGTTGCGTGAGCAGACCGGGCAGTCCTGGTTGTGCTGCGACAAAATCAGCTGCAGCGTCGTCTTGCGGCTGCGGCGGGCCCGGGAGCTATTGGTATGTACGACCATCCCCTCCTCCACATAGTGGTTGCAGGAGGTGACAAGCTGGTCGGAGCCTTCGACCTCGACCACGCACACGCGGCAGGCGCCGATTTCGTTGATTCCTTTCAAATAACAGAGACGGGGGATCTGGATCCCGATCTGCTCTGCTGCTTCCATAATCGTGGTTCCCTCGGGAACTGCCACGGCAATTCCATTGATAGTCGCGTTTACCATTGCGCCGTCCTCCCTCCTTTCAGCGAGCCATATCCATAGTAATCACAGCGCAGGCAGCGGGAAGATTCCTGGCAGGCTTCCTCCTCGCTCATGCCCAGCTCTACGCCCGCGAAATCGCACTTGCGCTCGCAGGCTTCCCGCTCTACCATGTTCACCCGGCCGCAGGGCAGGCGGTTATGCACATAGTCGGCCGGGATTTCCACATCGCAGCTGATCATATGCTTAAAGCCCAGGAAGGCGTCGATATTGGCGGCGGCCACCTTGCCGCCCTCGATCGCGCGGATCACGGTTGCCGGCCCGGTTACACAGTCGCCGCCGGCGAATACGCCCTCTTTATCGCGGATCATGCCGTCGTCTAAGGCGTCGATTACGCCGCGGGTAATCTCGATACCGCTGTTTTCAAAATGCTTGTAATCGATGTTCTGGCCGATGGCCACGATCACGCGGTCACAGGGGATGAACTGTTCCGGTTTTTTGGAATCCTTCGGCGACGGGCGGCCTTTGCGGTCGCAGGGGCCGATCATCTGCGGCTTGACCCACAGGCCCTTCACGGCGCCTTTTTCGTCCTTTTCGATGCGCAGGGGTACCATCAGGCTGCGGATCTCCACGCCCTCGGCGATCGCGCTCTCGATCTCGGCGGCCAGCGCCGGCATATCCTCCTGACGGCGGCGGTATACGATCGAAGTTTTGCCAGCGCCCAGGCGCACGGCCGAACGGGCGCAGTCCATGGCGACGTTGCCGCCGCCTAAAATCACCACGTTTTCGCCGGTAAAATCGGGGAATTCGTCGTGGCCGATCTTATTGAGCAGGTCCACGGCCGAGACTACGTTCTTTGCGTCCTCGCCTTCAATGCCCATCTTCTTGTCGACATGGGCGCCGATGGCGATGTACACGGCGTCGTACTGTAATATCAGCGCCTGGATCGTGATATCCTGGCCAACCTTTGTCCCCCGCTTTACCTCCACGCCCAGGGAAAGGATGGCGTCGATATCCTCCTGCAGCTTTTCCCGGGGGAAACGGTAGCTGGGGATGCCGTAGCGCAGCATGCCGCCGAGCTTGGGCTTGGCTTCAAAAACGGTCACATGATGGCCCATCAGGGACAGGTAGTAGGCCGCGCTCAAGCCGCTGGGGCCGCCGCCGATGACCGCTACCCGCTTGCCGGTATCCGGCGCGCAGGTTTCGA
This sequence comes from uncultured Lachnospiraceae bacterium, assembly GCA_947650845.1. Classification (GTDB taxonomy): domain Bacteria; phylum Bacillota; class Clostridia; order Lachnospirales; family Lachnospiraceae; genus RGIG7193. The sequence continues at coordinate 905 of CANSWW010000250.1, read as the reverse complement.
CCGGCACGTCCTTTGCGTAATCGACCGCCGCCCGCTTGATCCCGCGGATATTGATCGGGCTGTCAATGATGCGGCGGCGGCACTTCCTCTCACAGGGGTGCTCGCAGACGTACGCACAGGTCGTCGGGAACGGGTTATCCTTGCGGATCAGGCGCACGGCGTCCTCGTAGCGTCCTTCCCCTACCAGGGCGACATAGCCCGGGATATCCACATTGGCCGGGCAGGCGTCCACGCAGGGTACGGAAATCTTGGTGGCGTCGATGTAGCCGCCGTTTTCAATGTAGCGCACGTAATCGTCGTAGCATTCGCTGACGCCGTTGTAGATCATGCGCGCCGCTTCGTAGCCGATCGCGCAGTCCGCCGAATCGTAGATGTCCTTCGCCGTCTTGCGGATCAGGTCGAGCGTCGCCACCGTCGCCCGGTTCTCCAGCACATCGGTCAGAAGGTTCTGCAGCTGCCTGAGGCCGATTCGGCAGGAGGCGCATTTCCCGCAGGTCTGCGCGTGGCACATTTTCAGAAATCCCAGATGGAAGTCTGCCGGGCAGGAATCGATGGCGCCGGCGATCATACGCCGTTCCAGCACCTCGTACATCCTCTCCACGGATTTCTGGACTGCATCGGATTTCTTGATTTCTAATCGACTCATTGCAATCCCCCATTTCTTGGTTTTTGTATTCTTAGCCGCCAGACGCTCCGGGATGGGAATCGCCTGCGGGTAAGGGCTTGGGTTCTGTTCTCTTCTCTATTATCGGGGAAAAGGGGGGAGATTGCAAGCATAATCTACAAGATAACATAATTTGGGGCGCGGGGGTAATTTTTGGGGGGAGGAAGGGGACGCCCGGCGCCTGGGGACTGTCCTTCCCGGACCCGCTCTCGCTTCGTTCCAAACGCAGCGGCACTAAGCT
>CANSWW010000249.1 GCA_947650845.1 uncultured Lachnospiraceae bacterium | reverse complement strand
GCGGCTTACTATAAGCTTTCGCCGGAAGCGGTTTTGGTTATTTATGACGATATCAATTTGGACGTGGGGCGGCTTAGAGTCCGGGAAAAAGGAAGCGCCGGCCTGGGGCTTTCGCTTTGCCGCCAGATTATGGAGGAGGAGGGCGGCAGCATCGAAGCAAGCTGTCAAGACGGCAACGTATGCTTTACTATGCGGTTTGCGCGAGCGTCTCTTGGCGAGGAGGTGGCGCATGAATAATCGAAAAAAAACGGCGGCGCTGCTGTCTGTCTGTACTCTGCTGTGCTGCGGCTGCGGCCGGCGTGAGCCGGTGACGATGAATCTGGAGGAGGTGCGGCTGAACCGCTATGCCGATGCGGTCGTACAGACGATGAACGAGTATCAGGTGATTCGTACCAGGCGCTATCTGTACCCGGGAGTCGGGAGCTGGCTGGATACAAACCGGACCGCCAGCATCTTCCGGGCCGATCCGGAGAAAATCTGCCTTTTTACGGAGCGGGACAGCGGCGGCTATGAGTGGCGGGAGGTGCATTATCCGTACGGGTTTTACGACGCGGTGCTTCTGCGGGGACGGGAGGAGGGCAGCGTAAGCCCGCTTTTGATCGCGCCGATGGCGGTAGCGGCGGATGCCAAGGCGGTGGCCTATCAGACCATGGAGGAGAACGGCTATGTGCTGGCCGTATCCGAGATGGACAAAAAGACCGTGTATCTGGATGAAAGAGGCCAGGTCCTGGGCAGCCGGGCGATCGCGGCGGACGGGGAGGATTGCTGGAATCAGTTTGAATACAGCTGGTCGGCCGACGGGACGACATTATTTTATTATAAAATGGCGGGGCCGGAGCAGTCGGCTTCCAGCGCGCACCGTCTGTCGTTTCCGCAGGGAGTGTACAGCTATGACCGGGCTTCCGGCCGTGTCCTGCAGGTTTGGGAACCGCTGGAGCTAAAGCTCAGGGGCGATGTGTCGCGTACTCCTGCCGCGCAAACCGTGGCGGTGGACAGCAAAGAGGGCCTGACGGCCATGATTTTGCTGTTTGACGATGCCAGCGGCTGCCCGGATGTGCTCCTATGGGGCGGGGAATCCGAACCGAAGGTGCAGTTTTTGAGCCTTCCGGAGAACCCCTGCATCCAAATGGCGCTCGAAGAAGAAGCCTATTATTATCAGGAAGAAGGGAAAATCCAGAAGGCAAGGCTGGGAGTGACCGGACAGCCGGAGCTGATTGTGTATACCGATCCGGGCCTGCTAAGCTTTCTGGTATCGTCCGACGGGCAGAAGGTATTTACAGTGGAGAAGAGAGGAGACACGGAGGATATCTGCCTGTATATCTGCGATGAAAAAAAGAACTGGTATAAGCAGATCCTCTATGTGGGAGCCGAGGGGACCCGCTCCATTCAGCTGTCGGAGGACGAGCTGAAGCTTTTAGTCGAAGGGCAGGTGGAATCCGCATCGCAGCTGCGGTCGCAGAGCCAGGCGCTGATCCTGGAGTTTTATCACGAAGAGGGATCGGACTGAAGAGGAAAAACAGGTTGTAATTTGACGGGAAATGGACTATGATACTTTTATGCATACGAAACGAGTAATTGTAATCGGAGGCGGAGCGGCCGGTATGATGGCCGCCATCTCGGCGGCGGAGCACGGCCATGCGGTCACGCTCCTGGAACAGAATGAGAAGCTGGGGAAAAAAATTTATATCACGGGCAAGGGCCGCTGCAACGTAACGAATGCGGGCGGCATGGACGCAGTGCGGGAAAACGTGGCGACAAATCCCAAATTTCTGTACAGCGCCTTTTCGGCGTTCGGGAGCCAGGACATCATCACCTTGCTGGAAGAAGAGGGATGCGCCGTAAAGACGGAGCGGGGCGGCCGCGTATTTCCGGTATCGGATCACGCGTCGGATGTAACGCGCGCGCTGACGCGGCGCATGGAGCGGCTGGGCGTGGAAATCCGGCTGCATTCGAAGGTACGGTCTTTGGAATGCGAGGACGGGGCGTGCACAGGAGTGCGCCTGCGGGAGGGCGTTAGGAAAGCGGAGGCCGTGATCGTGGCAACCGGCGGCTGTTCTTATCCTTCGACCGGCTCGACCGGCGACGGCTACCGCTTTGCCGAGGAGAGCGGACATACGGTGACGAAGCGCCGTCCGGGGCTGGTTCCGTTTGAGACGAAGGAGGACTGGGCGCCGTCCCTGCAGGGGCTGTCGCTGCGCAATGTGCAGATTACGGCGGCCAAGGAAGGAAAGACGCTCTACCGGGAATTCGGCGAGATGCTGTTTACGCATTTTGGCGTCAGCGGTCCGGCGGTTTTGAGCGCGTCCAGCCTTGTAGGGGACAAGCTGCCGATGACGCTTTCGATCGATTTAAAGCCGGCGCTTACAAGAGAACAGCTGGATCAGCGGATCCTGCGGGAGTTTTCGCAGGCGGCCAACCGCTCTTTAAAGAACGCGGTGGAGCGCTTGTATCCGTCGAAGCTTTTGCCGGTCATGCTCTTCGTGAGCGGCTTAAACGGCGAAAAGCGGGTCAACGAGGTAACCAAAAAGGAGCGGGAACGGCTTTTGGAGCACACCAAGGCGCTGCGGCTGACGCTTACGGGTCTGCGCGGGTTTAACGAGGCGATTATCACTCGGGGCGGGGTATCCGTAAAAGAAATAAAGGCCGGCAGCCTGGAATCCAAAAAGATCCGGGGACTTTATTTTGCCGGGGAGGTGCTCGATGTGGACGCGCTGACCGGCGGATATAATTTGCAGATCGCCTGGTCCACCGGATATCTGGCAGGTGCATCTATATAGGAAGAAAGGGAATACAAAATGGCAAAGAATATTGCGATTGACGGGCCGGCCGGAGCCGGTAAAAGTACGATTGCCAAGAGGATTGCGAAGGAACTGGGGATGATTTATGTGGATACCGGGGCGATGTACCGGGCCATGGGGCTCTTTTTCCATCGGCAGGGGGTCTCGCCGCAGGACGAGGCGGCCATCGCCCGGGAGGTAGGAAACGCCCAGGTAACGATCCGCTATGAAAACGGGCAGCAGCAGGTATTTTTAAACGGAGAGAATGTAACGGCCCAGCTGCGCACGGAGGAGGTGGGGCGGATGGCCAGCAAGGTCAGCGTCTATCCGGCCGTGCGCAAGAAGCTGGTAGAGCTGCAGCAGCAGATGGCCGCTAAGCAGGATGTGGTCATGGACGGCCGCGATATCGGCACGGTCGTGCTGCCGCAGGCGGATCTCAAGGTGTATCTGACAGCGGACAGCCGGGTGCGGGCGCTGCGGCGCGTCGGGGAGCTTCGCGAAAAAGGCCAGGAATGCGATCCGCAGGAGATTGAGCGCGAGATTAGAGAGAGAGACTATCAAGACATGCATCGGGACGAGTCCCCCCTGCGGCAGGCCGAGGACGCGGTGCTTGTGGACACCTCACAGATGGATATCGATCAGGCGGTGCAGGCGGTGATCCGTCTGTTTGAGGAGAGAAGGGCTGAATGGAAATAACGGTGGCAAAGACCGCGGGCTTTTGCTTCGGCGTAAAGCGGGCGGTGGACAAGGTGTATGAGCAGGTGGAGAAAGCGGGCGATCCCATCTATACCTTCGGCCCGATTATCCACAACGAGACGGTGGTGCAGGATCTGGAAAAACGCGGCGTGCGCGTCCTGGAAACGGAAGAAGAGCTCCGGCGCTTAACCAGAGGGACCGTGATTATCCGCTCCCACGGGGTCAGCCGCCATATTTATGACGTGATCCGCGAGCAGGGGCTGGCGCTGGTGGACGCTACCTGTCCCTTTGTGAAAAAGATTCATCAGATTGTGTCGGAAAAATCGGCGCAGGGCTATACGATTTTAATCACGGGCTGCAACAGCCATCCGGAGGTAGAGGGGATTCGCGGCTGGTGTCAGGGAAAAGTTGTTGTGCTAAAGGATGCGGAGGAAGCAAAAAATCTGAAATTAGACCCGGGGGAGAAGGCCTGCGTGGTTTCGCAGACGACTTTTAACTACAAAAAATTTCAATATATGGTTGAAATTCTTGAAGAAAGAGGGTACAATAGTATCGTTGTGAATACTATCTGCAATGCAACCCATGAGCGGCAGGCGGAGGCAAGAGACGTGGCATCCAAGGTAGACTCCATGATCGTGATTGGGGGCAAGCACAGCTCGAATACCCAGAAGCTGTACGAAATCTGCAGGAGCGTTTGCGCGAATACTTACTATAT
>CANSWW010000248.1 GCA_947650845.1 uncultured Lachnospiraceae bacterium | reverse complement strand
GTAACCTCCTTATGATTTTTTAATTTTCCCTCTTTTTTCTCCACCGTAACGCCCGGCCAGTTTCCTACAAACTGATTGGAGCCGGTCAAGACATTAAACAGCGTTGTTTTTCCGCAATTCGGATTTCCTGCCAGTGCAATTTTGAGCGACATTTTCAAACTCCTCTCCTCGTTTTTAGTTTGTTATTACTAACCCGTTTTGCAAAGAATAAGTTAGCACATGCTAACCTTTTTGCAAAAAATCAGACAGCCTTCCTTTTACTCGACCGCAATCATCTCCGCATCCGCCTTTCGCAGGGACAATTCATAACCGCGGACCGTTACCTCCACCGGATCCCCCAGGGGCGCAACCTTGCGGACGTAAATATCCACCCCTTTCACAATCCCCATGTCCATAATCCGGCGCTTCACCGCCCCTTCGCCCGACAGCTTTGTTACGCGGGCCGTTTCGCCGCACTTTACGTCTCTTAATGTTCTCATACCGTGTTTCCTCCTACACCATGATTTTCATTGCCATCTCCCGGCTGATCGCAACCCGGGATTCTTTGATCTTCACAATCACATTTCCCGCGTTCTCAGAAACCACCGCGATCTGCGCGCCGTTTACAAAGCCCAGATTCTCCAGGAACTTCCGTACTTCCGGTTTCCCCCCAATTTTTTTGATCCGATTGTCCTCGCCGGCTTTTGCCATCGTAAGCGGCATCCTGTGTCACCTCTCTTCCTTTCTTTACAGGCTGCTTTCATGCCTTGGTAACGCGCCGCGCCCAGCCGCGTATACAGGCCAAGTTAGTAACCTCTAACCGATATATAGGTTAGCACTATCTAACCTCTTTGTCAAGTGCTTTTTATCGCTTGGAAGCATTTTTGTCCCGGATATTTTTGTCGCCGCAAGCCCTCGCTTTCTCCAGGCGCGGCTTTCTTCCCACGAGGGGCGGGCTCACCGGGCACATCAAAACTGCCGCCGAAAACGAATTTCTCCGTTTTCGGCGGCAGCCGGTTCTCTTCTCACATCCGCATAAGCGCTTACGGGCGCTGTCCCATACCGCCCTCCAGCGTCAGGGTCTCGCCGTTCATATACTTGAAATCCGGGGACGCCAGCTGTACGCAGACGCGGCCGATTTCCTTCTCCGCATCGCCGTAATGGCCGGCCGGCGGCATCTTTACATTCTGCTTGAAGGCTTCGGGATAAGCCTTCTCAAAGTTCTCCAGCTGTGCCGTCCAGGCCAGCGGGCAGACGATATTGACATTGATATTGTCCTTGCCCCACTCCGTGGCCGCCACTCTCGTCAAGCCGCGCACGCCTTCTTTCGCCGCCGCGTAGGCGCACTGCCCAAAGTTTCCGAACAGGCCGGCGCCGGAAGCAAAGTTGATGACCGATCCCTGTGTCTCCTTCAGGTACGGATAGCAGGCCTTCATATAATAGAAGGTCGCATACAGGCCCGAATATACCGCCAGATTGAACTGATCGGTCGTATGATCCGCCAGCGTCACGCCGGAAGCGGAAGCCTGCGCATTGTTAATCAGCACGTCGATGCGGCCAAATTTCTCCATCGCCTGCTTGACCACATTGCCTACGACCGCCTCGTTGTCCGCGCCGGCCGATACGTCTGCCTGCACCGCCAGCACCTGGATGCCGTACAGACGCTCCAGCTCCTCCTTGGCATCCTCCAGCTTCTTGACATTGCGGCCGGTAATCACCAGGTTTGCGCCCTCCTTGGCATAGGCGGTCGCAATCCCGTATCCGATCGAGCCGCACCGGCCGTCGCTCAAGACCGAGCGGCCGCCCCCTGTGATAATCGCTGTTTTGCCTGTTAAAAAGCCCATAATTTCTTCTCCTTTCTATTTGCCCGTGTTCTCAGGGCATCCGGTACAACCATGCTCTAATCATAGCACACTTTTAGCAAAAGGAAAAGCGTTAAATAATATACTGCTTTGCCGTCAAAAGCTCCGCGCAGAGAATCGCGCCGCCGGCCGCGCCGCGGATCGTATTATGCGACAGTCCTACAAATTTATAGTCGTAGACGGTATCCTCTCTGAGCCGCCCCAGGCATACGCCCATGCCGTTTTCATAATCGCGGTCAAGCGCCGCTTGCGGACGGTTGTCCTCCTCAAAATAGCGGATAAACTGTTTCGGCGCGCTCGGCAGCCGCAACTCCTGCGGAGCTCCCTGAAACGCGTTCCAGCGCGCAAGGATTTCTTCTTTGGAGGGTTTCTTCTCAAAGGAAACAAATACGGCCGCCGTATGCCCGTTGCTGACCGGCACACGGATGCACTGCGTCGTAATCACAGGCGCCTGCGCCTTTACGATCACACCGTTTTCGATATGCCCCCAAATCCGCAGCGGCTCCTGCTCGCTCTTTTCCTCCTCGCCGCCGATATAGGGAATGATATTATCGACCATCTCCGGCCAATCCGCAAACGTCTTGCCCGCGCCCGAGATCGCCTGGTACGTCGTCGCCACTACCACCTTGGGACCAAATTCCCGCAGCGCATGCAGGGCCGGCGTGTAGCTTTGAATCGAACAGTTCGGCTTGACGGCGATGAAGCCCCGCTTCGTCCCCAGACGTTTTCTCTGAAACGGAATTACCTCGGTGTGTTCCGGGTTCAGCTCCGGGATCATCATCGGCACGTCCGGAGTCCAGCGATGAGCGCTGTTATTGGAAACCACCGGCGTCTCCGCCTTCGCGTAAGCCTCCTCGATCGCGCGGATCTCGTCCTTCGTCATATCCACGGCGCTGAATACAAAATCCACCTCGCCGCTCACCGCCGCCACGTCGTTTACGTCTTTTACGATCAGCTTCTTTACGCCCTGTGGCATCGGCGTATCCAGCTTCCAGCGTCCGCCTACCGCCTCCTCGTACGTTTTGCCGGCGCTTCGGGGGCTGGCCGCCACCGTCGTCACCTCATACCACGGGTGATTCTCCAAAAGGGCGATAAAGCGCTGGCCCACCATGCCGGTCGCGCCCAGGATGCCCACCTTTCGTTTGTCGCTCATAGTCCTGTCCTCCTCGCTTTCCGAAGAAAGTATTCGCGCGGCCGTTCGGTATTTCCCGGCCGGCCGCAATGCATTCTACTAATGTATATATCAAAAACCGCTAAAAATCAAGCTTTTTTTCCCGAAGTTATACTTTTACTCGATGAGTCCGCTTTCCTTCAGCAGTATTTCAATATCCGTGCCTTTCACTTTCTTCATAAGGAGCCGGAACATTTCCTTCTCCGCAAAGGAGAGCTTTGCTTCACGGATCGGTTTTTTGTCGATCGCATAATAGCAGGCGCGCAGCAGCTCGCGTACATCATACTTGCTGCCCCATACCTCGGGCACGCCGCGGTCAATATCCAGCAGCGTATAGACTGCTTCCATACCGGTACGCATCGAATACTCCGTGGTAAAGATGGTGTCACGCGGCGTTTCGGCAAACTGGCCGATAAAGGCAAAATTCACTGCGCCGTCCGGCACGACTTTCGGGCGGTCGGATTCTTTGCGCGGCTGGAAGAATGCGTTGATATACGGCATGAAGCAGGTCGTGGTGTTACAAGCATCCTTTGCCAATGCGTCGATCTTTTCTGTCGGCACGCCGATGTGGTACAGCCACTCGCGGCAGACTTCTTCGCCGGTGCAGTCGCGCATCGCTTTTTTAACATAGCTGCCCTCACGGTTGGTGTTGAGCGAATACAGCCATACAAGCACCATGTTCTTGTCCTGTGACTTAAACTGCGGCTGACGGTTGATGGTCCAGGACAGATACCAATGATCGGTGCTGTCCTTGACCGTCACGATGCCGCCTGTGGTCACCTTGCCGACACGGGGATCCCGCTTGCAGACGTCTATAATATGCTGAATGATCTCCTCGTTAGAGGTAGCAACCGTCGCGCTCATCCAGTTGGTAGCGTCAATGTCACCGCAGAACACGTCAGGGTTTCCATATTCTCCCTGCTCTGCCTGTGCCGCAATCGCTTTCCACATATCCCAGGACTCGCCGTAACCATTTTTGATTCCCGACAGATCCGGCGCATGTGTCTGATCTCCGTAGCAGGAAGTGTCCGTGCAGCAGCCGTTGGTGATAAACACCAGGTCGTCCTCGATGAGGTCAATGGTCTGCTCCTTGTTGTCCTTGACATAGACGATCTGCTTGGCAAGCTTTTTGTCGCCTTCGGTTTCAAGGATGACATTCTTTACGTCCATGCCATACTCAATGCGCACGTTATGGGCTTC
>CANSWW010000247.1 GCA_947650845.1 uncultured Lachnospiraceae bacterium | reverse complement strand
ATGCCCTGAGAATACGGGCAAACATAGGAAAGGGATGGGAAGGCGAATGAAATATCAGGCGGCGAGATTGGAAAACAACGCGGGTAAATTGTGGCATATCGGTCTGGATGAGAGGGACATTGCAAAGCACGTTATTCTGCCCGGCGATCCGGCGCGGTGCGAGATGATTGCCGGACAGCTGGAAGGGGCACAGTTGAAAACGGTATCGCGGGGTAACCCGGCCTATACCGGCAAGTATCATGAGACGGAGATTTCAGTCATGTCAACCGGCATGGGAAGCATGGCTGTGGCAATCTGCGTAGAAGAGCTGAAGCAGATCGGCGCTAAAACGCTGATTCGCATGGGTACGGGCGGCAATCTGCAACGGGATATCCCGGAAGGCTCCTTTGTAATTTGTACGGGGGCTGTCCGCGGCGAGGGAACGACGGCGGAGTATATTGCGCCGGAATATCCGGCGATTGCCGATCTCGATGTGGTAAACGCCCTGCGCCGAGCTTGTCAGGAATTTGGCGTAAAGCCATACCTGGGCATTGTCCGCAGCCATGACGCGTTTTATCGGGAGAGCCCGGGAGCGCATGAGGGCTGGGAAGAACGGATTCAGCCCTGGTCGGATGCCGGCGTGCTGGCGCTTGACAACGAGAGCTCCGCGCTTTTTGTGGTGTCCTCTTTATTAGGCGGTTTACGGGCGGGGACGATCCTTTTGGTTGGCCGAAACCTCTATGAAGGCCATGGCCGGATGGCGACAGCCAATTCGCCGGAGTATGCAAAGCGGGTGGAGATTATGACACGCATTACATTGAGGGCGCTGGAGATTGTGGAAGGGTTAGATATACCTGTGCCGTAGCAGATAAAGACGGCTGTTATCCGTCGGAAATTGCCGGCTGTTTTACGATGTGATTGCATGCTTCGCCGGATTTTAGCCGCGGACCCTCTTGACAAGAGCTTTTCGATTCGGTATGATACAGAAAGAGCACAAACATGTATACATGCAAAGAAGAGAAGAGTAAGCGCAGACAGAAATCACAGAGAGCTTTGGACGCTGAGAAAAAGCATGGAAGTCCCGCTGAAGATGGTCTCGGAGCAGCGCCGCCGACTCAGTCCGGATTCGGATTGACAGGCTGCGATGGGTACGCCCATTACAGCGCAGGAGTATCGGGCCGATGGCCCCGCACTCCATGAGGTCTGCGCCGTGAGACGCAGATAAACAGCGGTGGTAACACGGAAAAATTCGTCCCTGGTCCTATTTTTAGGCCGGGGACATTTTGCAGTTGGCAAGAAGCAGTGCACATGGGAAGAAAGGAAGGTTTGCGTGCACTTGTGCACGCAAACCTGGATTTCTGCACATGCATAGGGCGGATGCCCGTGAGCGAGACGGAGCGAAGCGGAGTCGAGCTGGCACTGCGAGCCATGGTGCAAGTGCTCAAAGATGCAGGCCGGTTCCGAGCCAAGCAGTCCCGCGAGCCAAGGCGCAAGAGTCCAAAGATGCAGGCCGGGTTCGAACCAAGCAACCCCGCGGGCCCAAACATCAAGCCATGCACCCAACCACCCCACACACAAACCAACACCCCGCAACCACAAAACACGGAGGAATCGTTATGAGCAAAAAACCCTACTACATCACCACGGCCATTGCCTACACCTCAGGCAAGCCGCACATCGGCAACACCTACGAAATCGTGCTGGCCGACAGCATCGCCCGCTACAAACGCGAGCAGGGCTACGACGTCCGTTTCCAGACCGGCACCGATGAGCACGGCCAGAAGATCGAGCAAAAAGCCGAAGCCGCCGGCGTCACGCCGCAGCAGTTCGTCGACGACGTCGCCAAAGAGATCAAACGGATCTGGGACCTGATGAACACGTCCTACGACAAATTCATCCGCACAACGGATCCCGACCACGAGCGGCAGATCCAGAAAGTATTCAAAAAACTATACGACCAAGGCGACATCTACAAAGGCTATTACGAAGGGATGTACTGCACCCCCTGCGAATCCTTCTTCACCGAATCGCAGCTCATCGACGGCAAATGCCCCGACTGCGGCCGCCCGGTGCAGCCCGCAAAGGAAGAAGCCTACTTCTTCAAAATGAGCAAGTACGCCGACCGCCTGATCAAGCATATCAACGAGCACCCGGAATTCATCCAGCCGGTATCGCGCAAAAACGAGATGATGAACAACTTCCTGCTTCCGGGCCTGCAGGATCTGTGCGTATCCCGCACCTCCTTCAAATGGGGGATCCCGGTCGATTTCGACGATCGCCATGTCGTGTACGTATGGCTCGACGCCTTAACAAACTATATCACGGGCCTGGGCTATGACTGCGACGGCAACCACGGCGAGCTGTTCGGAAAATACTGGCCGGCCGACCTGCACCTGATCGGCAAGGATATCATCCGCTTCCACACGATCTACTGGCCGATCTTTTTGATGGCGCTGGGCCTGCCGCTGCCCAAGCAGGTATTCGGCCACCCGTGGCTTTTGCGCGGCGAGGGCAAGATGAGCAAATCGGTCGGCAACGTCATCTACGCCGACGACCTGGTGGATTTCTTCGGCGTGGACGCGGTGCGCTATTTCGTCCTGCACGAGATGCCCTTTGACAACGACGGCATTATCACCTGGGAGCTCTTAGTCGAGCGCCTGAATTCCGACCTGGCCAACGTGCTCGGCAACCTGGTAAACCGCACGGTATCCATGTCCAACAAATATTTCGGCGGCCAGGTGCGCGACGCCGGCGCGGCAGAAGAAGTAGACGCGGATCTGAAAGCGGCCGCAACCCAAACGGCGGCCAAGGTAAGCGCCAAGATGGACGAACTGCGGGTGGCCGACGCCATCAGCGAAATCTTCGCCCTTTTCAAGCGCTGCAACAAATACATCGACGAGACGATGCCCTGGGCGCTGGCCAAGGACGAGGCCAAGAAAGACCGCCTGGCCACCGTGCTTTACAACCTGGTGGAGAGCATCTGCATGGGCGCAAGCCTCTTAGAGTCCTTTATGCCCGAGACAAGCGCGGCGATCCTCAAGCAGGTAGGCGGGAAAAAACGCACGCTCACGGAGCTTGCGCAATTCGGCCTTTACGGCGAAGGGAAGGTGACGGAAAAGCCGGAGATCCTCTTTGCCCGCCTGGATGTAAAGGAAGTCTTGGAAAAGGTCGAAGCGCTGCAGGCCGCGCAGGCGGCCGAGGCGGCGAAAGAAGCAAAAGGAGCGCAGGGCGGCGAAGCCGCGGCCGGGAGCACGCCGATTGCTGCGGGCAGCGCCCAGGGCAACGGCGCAGCGGCAGGCGCCCAGGACGGCGCGCAGGCAGCGGCCGGCTCAGACGGCGTACCGCAGGAAGCGGTCGATATCGAGGCCAAGCCGGAGATCACGTACGACGATTTTGCCAGGCTGCAGTTCCAGGTCGGCGAGATCATCGCCTGTGAGGAAGTAAAGAAATCAAAGAAACTTCTCTGCTCCCAGGTAAAGATCGGCTCCGAGGTGAAGCAGATCCTCTCCGGCATCAAGGCGCATTACACGCCGCAGGAAATGGTGGGCAAGAAGGTCATGGTGCTGGTAAACCTGAAACCGGCGAAGATGGCCGGTCTGGTATCGGAAGGGATGCTCCTGTGCGCCGAGGACGCCGCGGGGAACCTGGCGCTGATGACGCCGGAAAAGGAGATGCCGGCCGGGGCGGAGATTTGTTAGAGCCGCAGGAGGATTTGCGTAAAAAATAAGGGGGCTGCCGCAAAACGAAGATCTTATACGAGATATAGCATGAGCTGCATAAAACAAGTTCAAGGGGAGCAGCTTACCGGTTGCCTCTTTCCCCACACAAAACGACCGTCTGTTTTTCATGGAGCAAACCATTTAGAAACAGACGGTCGTTTGCCATGGGTTTGTGCTTTTCGTGGCGGGAGAGGGCTTTGGTGTCGGAAAGCACGTCCCTGTCATCTGTAAGGCAAAGTAGGCAATTTACTGATACATTGAATAATTTAGATAACTGCTTTAAAGACGAGTGCCTAGGGTTTCGAACGTCTGTTGTGCAATTCCCCAACGTAGTATTTGGAATTCCTAACTTGTCGGCAAATTCATTTCTGGTAGAATATCCGAATTCTTTTCGTAGCTGTGTAATGCGTTCACCAAAGTTCAATTTTATTACCTACGCCAATCACAGCATAAGAAATAAATTGCATGGTATCAACAGAAAAGAGCTCAAAATAAGCGAATATTTTCAAAGACCTAGCAAAAATGCTCAAAAATATGCATTATACAAATGAGAAAGATAAAAACCAC
>CANSWW010000246.1 GCA_947650845.1 uncultured Lachnospiraceae bacterium | reverse complement strand
TAAAAATGTATAGAAATTCCCAAAAATATTAGTATATTTGATTGCAAAACTGTGAAGAAAAATAGTGTTGCGGCAATTCCCCCAAATCCTTACAATGACAGCAAGCGATGCGGATTATTTTATGATCAAATCCTTGGCGCAAGATTCGCAGGTCCGAATATGAGGTGAGAAAAATGGACTTAAATGTTCGGAGAAAGAAAATACTGTACGATTTATTATCCGGCGATTACCGCCCCTCCTTAGAGCAATTGGCAGACGAGTATCAGATCAGCCCGCGTTCGGTGCGTTACGACCTGCAGGTAATCAACCAGATTTTGCAGGAGCGCGAATTACCGCAGATAGTGCTTTTAAAAGATGGGATGCTGGCTTTTTCGTATCAGTCGTGCCACGAACGCCAGGTAAACCGCCTGATCCATGAACTGAGAAGCTTTGACGTCCGGCAGCTTTTGCCGAAGCGTCAGAGAAAAAACCTGATTCTGGCGCGTCTCTTTTTGCAGAAAAAATATGTTACCGCCCAGGAGCTGGCCGAAATCATGGATGTCAGCCGCAACACGGTCATCCATGACCTGGAAGAGGTAAAAGCATGGCTGAAGCAAAACCGCCTTTCCCTGCGGTCGCTCCCCCAATATGGCATGCGCCTTCAGGGGACGGAAATGGATATCCGGCGCGGTTATATCAACCTGTTACGCGAAGCGGTTCCCTCTTCGGACTACATCCACCTGCTGCGCCAGGAAACGCAGGAGGCGCCGTCGGTTTTCCCCGGGTTACTGTATCAGGAATTGATCGGACAGGATACGGCCGATGAGATCGTCCTGCTGTGCCAGGAAATCCAGACAGAATTAGACGTAGTGTTTTCCGACGCCTCCTATACGGATATTGTTTTGAGCATTCTGTATTCCCTTTACCGGCTTCCGTTTGGTTTCCATATCGATGCCTCGGATATGGATTTGCAGGGCATTTGCCAGTCTCTACCATATAAAATCATCTGTGACCGACTTATCCGCCGGATCAAGGACGACAGCGAATGGAGCCTTCTTACAAAAGAGGACATTGCTTTTATCGCGCAGTATGTGATTGGCGCGGAGGTTTTGAGCGGCGGCTTCGATCCGGCCGCAGAGAAATCCATTGACCGGCATATGCTTCTGACCAACCTGATTACCTCGATTGGCCTTGATCTTGGGAAGGATTTCTCCGCCGACGAGATTTTATTTCACAATCTGGATGTGGATGTCCTGCCGGCGATGTACCGGATTCAAAACGATATGAGTATTCAAAATCCCCATTTGGATAAAATTTGCCGCAGCTATTCGGAAATCTACCAGGCCGTGAAACGGCATATCACTCCGCTGGAAATCCATATGGGACACAAGATCAGCGAGCATGAGCTGGGGTTTCTCGCGATGCACTTTATCGCGGCCTGTGAACGCGGGACGCATCTTGCGCATTATCCCCGTGTAATCGTTATGTGCGGGCTGGGGTTTGGAAGCGTCCATTTGCTGGTTACACGGTTAAAGCAGCTATTCCATCTGCAGATTTGCGCGGTGACCGCCCTGCGAAATCTGGAATCGTGTCTGGCAAAAACAGAAGCGGATTTCATTATTACGACCGTGCCGCTGGAGGCCAGCCCGCTCCCTTCCGTGTTTGTCTCGCCATTTTTATCCGAACAGGACATCCGGCGGATCCAAATGGCCATCCGGGCGCTTCCCGCAGCGGCCGGTGAGCCGGATGGGCGGCGGGGAAAGGGAACGGACGGTCCCCCGGGGCTTTTGGATGTCTTGACACCGGCCACGATGGATTTACATTGTCAGGCGGACAATTTTTGTGGCGCGATCCGGGCGGCGGGAGAGCTGTTGTTGCGGGATCATGTGATCGAACCGCCTTATATTGATTCCATGGTTGCGACGGTGCGCGAGGTAGGTCCCTATATCGTTTTTTGCCCGGGGGTGGCATTACCGCATTCCAATGAAATCCAGCATGTGCACCGTATGGGAATTAGTATGGTGCGCCTGGCAAAGCCGGTCGTTTCCGGCCATCCGTTCAACGACCCTATTTCACTGGTTTTTGCCTTTGCCAGCCCGGACAATCAGGGGCATCTCAAGGCTATGATGGAATTAGGAGAGCTCGTCAATGGCGGGATGCCGGATAAACTCTGCCGTGCGAAGTCTGAGAAAGAGGTTTTGCGAATTATGAAGCAGACGTTATCCTAGCCGACAAAAAACGCCTCGGAAAAAAGAACCGTACCAACAAACGAAACCGTCTCAACAAAAGAAAACGAAAAGGGAGGAGCATTTACCAATGGAAGAACTCAAAAAAAGGCTTTTAGCAACCGGACGGGAACTGGAGCGCCTGGGCCTGTCCACCGTCGGCCCCGCCAAGGGAAGTTGTTCGGTCCGGGACAGGCATACCAACCGCGTCTATATCACGCCATCCGGAAAATCCTATCGGGATGTGGGGGAGGAAGAATTGGTCGTAACGGATTTAGACGGGCAGCTCTTAGAGGGCAGCAAGCCCTCCGTGGATTTGATTTTTCACCGCGCGATCTATCGCGCCCGGCCGGAGACGGGGGCCGTCATCCATCTGCACACACCATATGCTACGGCTTTCGCCATTTTGCGCCAGGAGATTCCGGTCTGCATGCAGGCTTTAGCCAATACGGTCGGGGACGCGATTCCGATTGCCGGCTTTGCCCTTCCCGGAACCGATGAGCTGGGCGCCAATATCGTAGCGGCGATGAAGGGGCGCATCAACGCGGTCCTCATGGCAAATCACGGCATGGTCGTCGCCGCGCCCACACCGGAGGAGGCTCTGAGCATTGCAGCGACGGTCGAGCTGGCGGCCCAGGCTACCATTGCCGCCCGCTCCATCGACGTTCCGACCGCGTTGACCCAGGAGGAAATCGACGGTGCCAGAGGCTTTTACGCAAAACGTTTTTTTAACTAGCCAGGGAGGGGAGCGCATACCAATGGAACAATTATTACAGCTTCTGACAGAAAACCGTGTTTTGCAGCATGTACAAGTGAAGGATTGGCAGGAAGCCGTACGGACAGCCGGCGCGCTGCTGCTGAAGGCCGGAGACATCCGTGAGGCGTACATCGAATCCTCCATCCAGGCAGCCAAAGAGCTGGGGGCTTATTTTGTAGTTCGGCCCGGCGTCGCCTTATCGCACGCCCGTCCGGGAGCCGATGTAAACCGCGTGGGGCTTTCCCTGGTGACGATGACTCCGCCGGTTTCCTTTGGCCATCCGCACAACGATCCGGTTTTCCTGCTCTTTATGTTTGCCACCCTGGATAACGAGTCGCATCTGGACATGCTTCGGGAGATCGTGGAGCTGTTATGCGATGACAGCATGGTGAACGCAATTATCCGGGCCTCAGATTACGCCGGTCTAACGAACGTATTGTCTCAGCCTTCAAACCGCTGAGGCTTTGCAAAAAAACATGGATTTTTATAAATCCCAAAAAGGAAGGAGGACAGCATGAAAAAAACACATTTCATTGTCGTTTGTACATTCGGAGCGGGAAGCAGCCTGATGCTGAAGATGAATGTCGACGCTGCCTTAAAGGAGATGGGGATTTCGTCTGCGACCGTGGAAGTCTCCGATATGGGCAGCTGCAAAAGCAAAACGCCTACCGCCTTTATGTGCAGCGTTGTCCTGAAGGATAACCTTCAGGCGCAGGTTCCGGATTCAACGGTCATCGGAATCAAAAATTTCTACAACAAAGAGGAACTGAAGCAGGCGCTCATGCCATACGTAACGAAAGAATAGGAGGGAACGCATGAAGGGGTTTTTGGATATTATTATCAATCAGATTTTAAGAAACCAGCTATTGTAATGGGGATCGTTGTCCTGGCCGGTAATCTGGCACTCAAACGAAGCGGGAGGGAGACATTGGTCTCCGTCGTAAAAGCGGTGGTCGGCATGTTGATTCTGAGCGTCGGTTCCAGTACCATTACCGGGGCGGCCAGGCCTTTGATGATGGCCATTTTCGAGCGGTTCGGGATCACCGGGGTTATGATCGATCCCTGGACCATGGTCGGAGAAATCGAAGGCGGACTGCTGCCCGCCAGCCAGCTGGGGTATATCGGTATCGCCATGACATTAGGTATGCTGATTAACCTGATCCTGGCACGGATTACACCGATTAAAACCATCTGGCTGACCGGGCATGTCTCTTACTCAGATACGGTCACGATTCTTTTTATGGTGTGGGTCACCTTGGGCTTAACAGAGCTCCCGCTCTTGCTTGTGACCGTTGTATTACTGGTCCTGTACTGGTGGCTCGGTACCTGGCTGTTCCGTCCGATCAGCCGCAGCGTTG
>CANSWW010000245.1 GCA_947650845.1 uncultured Lachnospiraceae bacterium | reverse complement strand
CACTGCTCCGGCGCGAATGCGATGGTATTGGAAATCAGCGCGACTCCCTACATCTTTACCTTTAAGCTCTGGGATTGGGGACGTGTGGGACTGGATGGCAAACCGCGTCCGGTCAATATAGAGCGCGGCGCGCAGAATATCCAGTTTGACCGCAATACGGATTGGTGCCGGGAAAACATTGTCAACCGGATCGAACCGGTACAGGAGGAGAATGGGCTGAAAGGGGAGAGAACCGGGCTCCACCCGCTGGAGTTCATCGAGACGAGACGCTACTGGTTTGACCAAAAGCAGCGGTTTTCATGCCGGGAATCCGTCCATATGCTGAATCTGATTGAAGGGGAGGAGGCGCGGATCACATCGCCGAAGGGAGCCTTTGAGCCGATGGAGGTCCACTATGCGGAGACATTTATTGTTCCGGAGCATGTAAAGGAATATGAGATAGAGCCCTGGGGGCGGTCACAAGGGAAAAGGATTGCCCTGATCCAGGCATCAGTACGTGTTTAGGAGGCGTTTATGAATACGGGCTTTGATATAAAAGCAGATCTGCAAAAGCTGGAATTTCAATATGGCGCGGACGTATTCGGGCCGGTCACGGAAAAAAGGAAGCTTAATGATATCCGCAAAAGCCTGTCCGATCCGAAGGCCAGGGGGCCAAAGACCGTTTACGCGGTGGCCATGGACATTGGCCGGAAAAAGGACCGGGAGGATCTGCTTGACCGCAACCTGCTCTACGGCGCGATGATTTTTGCAAAAGGCAGGATTGGAGACGAACCGGTGCATTCGCAGGGGCATGTCCACGCGGTATCTCCCTCATGCCAAAGATCCACCTGCGAGGTATATGAGATCTGGAGCGGGGAAGCCTACATCTATATGCAGGAAAGCGCCGGGGACGATCCGGGCCGATGCTATGCCGTGCGGGCAAAGGCCGGCCAGGTGGTTATCGTACCGCCGGGCTGGGCCCATTGTACGATCAACGCCAATCCGGATGAGCCGATGCTGTTTGGCGCCTGGTGTGTGCGGGATTATGGATTTGAGTACGAGGAAGTCCGCGCGCACAGGGGGATGGCCTATTGTCCGAAGGCGAGGGGGGAGGGGATCGAATTTGTGGAAAATCCTTTGTACCGGCCGCGGCCGTTGGAAATCCGAACAGCCCGGGAATACCGGGAATTTGGCCTGCAAACGGGTGTCCCGATTTACACGCAGTATGAAAAGGACCGGGAGCGGTTTTCCTTTGTCACGCATCCGGAAACGGCCGAAGCGATTTGGAGGGAGTATCAGCCATGAATGATAAAGACCTGGTAGTTCATTTTGGCGCGGGAGCCCTGGGGAGAGGGCTGGTGATTCCAATTTTAGCAGAGAGCGGAAAGAAGGTCATTGTCGCGGATACGGATGCGGCGGTGATCGAGCGGCTGAAGCAGGAACAGGGGTATGCCTTTGTCGAATCCGACGCGGCAGGAGGGAAAAAGACGATCGCCATCCGCGAGGCGGTCAACACAAGGACGGAGCCGGAAAAACTGATTCGCTTTCTGAGGGAAACCGATACGGTGACAACTTCGGTGCGGCGGGAAAATCTGCAATATATCGCGCCGTTGATCCGGCAGGCGTGGAAGTCGGAGGACTGCACGAATAAAAAGGTCATCTGCTGTGAAAACGTAGAGGATGTAGGCGCGTATTTTAAAGGGCTCTTACTGGATTCGGCCGAGGAAGAGAAGCACAACCTGGCACGAATTTCAGTACCGGATACCGTAGTGGATCGAATCTGTGCGGCCGGCGCGGATTTGAGCGTTACCTCGGAAACGTTTTATGAGCTGAGCGTGGACCGGGACGTGCTTAAGGATACGGGAATCCGTCTGATCGACAGTGTGGACAACATAAAGGGGAGCTTTTTTCGAAAACGCTATCTGTTAAACAGTTACGCGGACGGGATTGCTTTTTTGGGCCGGAAGGCAGGACTTACTTATTTGTATGAGGCGGCGGCCAGCGAGGAGCTAAACCGTGTGATCGGGCCTTTAATCGAGGAATATAGCCGGTTGCTTTGGGAAATTCGTCGTAGTCATAAATCCTGTCATGTCCCAGATCAATACGGTGATTGCGGATTTCCTGAGCAGTCTGGGTACATCCAATAAGATTCTGCTTGGCTTTTTGATCGGCGCGATGCTGGCGGTCGATTTGGGCGGGCCGATCAATAAGGCGGCTTATACGTTTAGCGCGGCTATGTTAGGGGAAGGAAATATTACGATCATGGGGGCCTGTCTGGCCAGCGGCATGGTACCGGCGATCGCGATCGGCGTTGCGGCGCTGCTGTTTAAAAAGAAGTTTACCTCCGAGCAGAGGGAAGAGGCGAAAGCCAGCATCGTACTGGGACTGTCCTTTATCTGTGAAGGCGCGATTCCTTACGCGGCGGCGGATCCCAAGGCAGTGATTCCTTCGCTGGTAGTAGGGGGCGGTGTTGCCGGCGCGCTGGCCATGCTGCTGGGAGTAGGATGCCCTGCGCCGCATGGCGGAATCTTTGTGACACCGGTTATCACGAATATATTGGGGTTCTTTGTTTCCATCCTGGCCGGCGTGGCGGTTACGATTTTGATGATCCGGCTGTTAAAGAAAGACAGAGAGTAAACCGATATGTGCCTACTCGTGCTTTTTTAACTCAACATAATAGGCGTAGCGGCCGGAATGATAATAGGACAGCGTATACTCCAGCATCCGGCCGTCCGCCAAATAGGAACGACGGATCCGACGAAGGACCGGCAGGGGCTTTTTCATGTCCAGCTGGCTTTTAATCCGGGCGTCCGGCATCATACAGTCAAAACTTTCTTTTACATAGACGGGAACGATGCCCCGGTCTTTTAGCATCCGGTAGACGCTTCCCAAAAACAGGCTGTCGTCCAGCTCAAACCGGCATTCCATCTGAAAATAAGAGATGAATACGACGATGGGCTCTCCGTCCCCGTTTCGGACCCGCTCGACCCGGTACAGGGGCGTTCCGGGCTCTGTCTCGAAGAGCCGTGCCAATTCGGCATCCGCTTCTACCTGCTCGATATGAGCATAGGAGGTAGAGGGCGTGATGCCCCGTTCCCGCATTTCGTCGGTAAAGCTTTGAATGCGCGACAGGTATTCCTCGATCCGCTTCTGGTATGTGACCACCGTGCCAATGCCGCGGGCCCGTTTTACCAGTCCGTCCTTCTGAAGCTCCTGGATGGCCTGCCGGGCCGTAATCCGGCTCACCCCGTATAATTTCTGCAACTCAGCCTCGCTGGGGATGATTGTGTCATAGGCATATTCCCGATTCAATATTTTTTCGCGCAGGATCTGGCTGATCTGCAGATATAAAGGAGCGGCGCCCCGGTTCATATCAAGCTGCTGCATATATTTTGCGGTCCTTTCAATTTATAAGAATATAATAATCGATTCGACAAAAAAAAGCAATACGATCTATGGATAACCTGGCAAGCCCGGTTTTGTTGCAGGCAGGATGCGGACGACTGAATAAAGCCGGAAGAATCTGCCATACTAGCCTTTGATCCATATCAATTTAGATCAGGAGGAAGCACATTTATGGCAGTTGATTTTAAGAACAGTGAGACGAAAGACAACCTGATGCGGGCGTTTGCCGGCGAGAGCCAGGCCCGAAACCGCTACATCTTTGCCGCACAACAAGCGAAGGAGCAAAAGGCGCAGGTGCTGGAACGTATTTTCCGCTATACGGCCGACCAGGAGCAGGAGCACGCGAAGGTATTCTATGACTTTCTAAAAGAGATGGCCGGAGAGACGATCCACATTGACGGCGGCTATCCGGTGGATATCGATCAGAGCCTGGCCGGGCTTCTGCGCATGGCGGAACACAATGAGCTGGAGGAATACAAGGTCGTTTACAAAGCCTTTGGCGACAAGGCAAAGGAAGAGGGGTTCACGGCCGTGGCCTATGCCTTCTACGAGATCGCGGAAATCGAGAAAAGCCATGCCGAGCGCTTCGGCCGCTATGCGCAGTGGGCGGAGCAGGATCGTTTGTTCTCGGCGGAAGGCGAGGCGTATTGGATGTGCCTGAATTGCGGTCATATCCACAAGGCGCCGGCAGCCCCCGGAAAATGCCCGGTATGCAAGCATGACCAGGGATATTTTGTGAGACTGGAAGAGGCGCCGTGGACGAAATAAATGGGTTTCAAGAAGAAATTGTAAAAAATTCTCTTTACAAACCCATTGATCTGCGTTATAGTAATAAAAAGCAACCACAAGGGTGCCATATCATGTCCTGAGAACACGGACAAATTAAGGAAAGGAGGTGAAACACTATGGCAAACAACAGTTCATCTAAGATGGAAGTACCACAGG
>CANSWW010000244.1 GCA_947650845.1 uncultured Lachnospiraceae bacterium | reverse complement strand
CCGGGCGAACGACGGGAAGTACAACCGGCGGCAGATCGAGAAATGGGCGAAAGAGCAACCGGGCCGCGCCTTTTGGGAAAAGAAGTATCCGGGCTGGACCCTGACCGACGAAGATTACGGGGTTCAGTACGAATATAACGACATGACGGGCTGGTCTATCTACCTGAAATTGCGAAAGAAAGAATAGAAAGGGGCTTTAATCATGGGAAAACCTTACCGGGAATGCCCATATTGCGGCGCGCATTTGGACGCAGGCGAAACGTGCGATTGCCGGGAGCCGAAACGGGAACACCGGGCGGCGGAGCTGCGGCGAATGCGGCTGGTTGCCATTTGCCGGGAGGTTGACCCGGAAACCGGGGCCGTCGCGGTCTACGAAGTGGGAAAGGAAATGACGGACGCGCTGCAATGCCATGGTTCGGGTCAATGACGTAAACACGCCTTTCTTTTTGGATGACATCGCAGATATCCTCCCCTTGCCGATCCTGGGCATTATGCTTCCCAAAATGGAGCGGGTTGAAGAGCTCCGTTACGCAGATGAGGCCATGCGGAAGGTAGAGGAGGCGCACGGCCTGGAGCCGGGTTCCCGCTTTATAATCGGGACGGTGGAATCCGCTTTGGGGGTGGAGAACGCCTATGCCTGCCTCACCAGCTGCGGCCGGGTCATCGGATGCAGCTTTGGCAGCGAAGATTTCGCGGCCAGCCTAGGCGTCGGGCGTTCTCAGAGCAACGAAGAGCTGGATTATGGCCGCCGCCGCTTGGTTGTGTCGGCGAAGGCCGCCGGGAAGCTGGCCATTGACACGGTGTACACCAATTACAGCGACGACGAGGGCCTGCGGGCCATGACAGAGCAGGGAAAACAGCTGGGCTATGACGGGAAGTTCGTTGTTTCGCCCAGGCAGGTCCCGGTGGTCCATGCGGTTTATACCCCTGGCGAGGCGGATATCCGGCATGCCCTCCTGGTCAAAGCAAAGATGCGGGAGGCCCGGCAAAAGGGTCTTGCCGTCGCCGTCCTGAACGGAAAGATGCTGGATAAGCCGGTGCTCCAGCAGGCTGAGAAGACGCTGGCAATGGCCCAAGCCGCAGGGCTTCGCGTGGAAGAGGAGGCGCTTTATGAGTAAGGTGGCAGCTTCGCTGGCCGAGGCAATCCGCCTGTGCGGCCTGGAAGATGGAATGACGGTCTCGTTTCACCACTGCCTGCGGGGCGGGGATGCCGCCAGCGGCCTGATTGCGGAGGCCATCCGCTCGCTGGGCATCCGAAATCTTACGGCAGCTCCCTCTAGCCTTTCGGGCGGAAACGACGTCCTGATTCCGTATATTGAGGACGGGACCTTCACGAAATTTCAGACCAGCGGATTTTCCCCCGCGCTGGGACAGCTGCTCCAGGCGGGGAGAATCCGGGAGGTCTGCGAGCTGCGGACCCATGGCGGCCGTCCGGCCGCGCTGAAGACCGGGGAGATCAAGATCGATGTCGCTTTTGTGGCGGCGGCCTCCGCCGATCGAAACGGCAATTGCAACGGCATTGGCGGCAGGTCCGCCTTCGGCTCCATGGGATATTCTCTGACGGACGTCCGCTATGCTAAAAAAGTGATCGTTTTAACCGATCACCTCTCCCCGTTCCCGGTTTTTCCCGTTTCCATCGACCAGAGCCTTGTGGACTATGTGGTCCAGGTGGAGAGCATCGGCGACCCTGCCGGCATCGCCACCGGCGCCATGCGCCCCTCCTCCAGCCCGTTGAATGCACGTATCGCGGAGCTGGCGGCAAAGGCCATCATTCACTCCGGCTGTCTCCGGGAGGGCATGGCTATGCAGACCGGAAGCGGGAAAATTTCCCTGTCTGTGGCCGCCCGGCTGGAGGAGGAGATGAAGCGGCAGGGCATTGCGGGGAGCTACGCCATGGGCGGCATCACGGCGATGCTCGTACATATGCATGAGGAGGGCCTCATCCGCACACTGTATGACACGCAGAGCTTTGACCAAACCGCCATCGCCTCTCTGGCCCGGAATCCGGGACATGTAGAGGTATCCGCCGAGGCCTACGCCAGCCCGCTGGCAAAAGGAGGTCCTATTGTCAATGGCTTGGACTTTGTTATTCTGGGCGCGACGGAGATTGATACGGATTTTAATGTCAATGTAATCACAGACTCCAACGGCCGGGTCATCAGCGGTGCGGGAGGACACGGAGACACCGCCGAGGGCGCAAGTCTGACAGTGATCACAGCGCCGCTTTACCGAAATAAATATCCGGCGATTTTGGATCGGGTTACCACGATTGCCACGCCGGGGCGGTTTGTAGACCTCTTCGTCTGCCAGGAGGGTGTGGCGGTCAATACTGCAATCCCCGGAAATCGGGAGCTGGCGCTCCGCCTGGCCGACGCGGGCGTCCCTGTTCGGGATATCCACGATTTGCAGCGGGCCGCTGAGCGCTTCACAGGAAAGCTGCCGCCGCTGAAACGAGGTTCCAAAACAGTGGGACGTGTCTATTGGAGAGACGGCTCCGTAATTGATGAGATCAAAAATACAATCGAATAACAGGACAGCAGGATAGCTAAGGAGGTCGCTCTATGAAAAATCTACTGGACCTGACAGGAAAGAAAGCCCTTGTCACCGGCGGCAGTCGGGGAATTGGCAATTGCCTCGCGCGGGCATTGCACGATGCCGGGGCAGAGGTTGTAATTTTCTATAACCGCACCTGCGTGGACGATCTGGCGGCCAGGATGCAGGGCAGCGGCCCGGCGGTCTACGCAATCCAATGCGACGTTGCGGACCGGAAGTCGCTGGAGGCCGGTGTGGAGGCTGCCGTGAAGGCCCTTGGCGGAAGGATTGATATCCTCATAAACGCCGCCGGAATCAACCGCCGTTATGCCCTGGAAGACTTTCCCTTGGAGGATTGGGATGCGGTTATCAATGTCAATTTGAATGCCGCCGTATACTGCACCCAATTGGTTGGCCGGTATATGCTGAAACAAGGCTGCGGGCGGGTAATCAACCTCGCCTCCATGAACACGTTCGTTTCCGGCCAGCGTGTGGGGGCGTATGTGGCCTCCAAGGGCGCCATCGGCCAAATTACAAAGGCCTTTGCCAACGAGTGGGGCGGACGCGGCATCCGCGTCAACGCCATCGCCCCCGGTTACATCAAAACGGATATGACCGCAGCGCTCCAGGAGGATGAAGCATCCTATCAGAGCATTCTGGGACGCATTCCCGAGGGCCGGTGGGGAGTTCCGGAAGATTTGGTGGGACCTGTTTTACTGCTGGCATCTGATGCCGCCGATTACGTCAATGGTATTGTCATGCCGATTGACGGCGGGTATCTGGCTCGATAGAATGGCGCCTAATTCGCAATGCATACTGGCGTATTTTCCCTCCTGCCCATAGAAAGTATTTACTACAACCTGATTTTACAGGCAAACGTTGGCTGAGCCTATGGCATTATCCAGTCCATCAAATTTACATACAGGCAAAGGATGGCAATCAAAGCTGATTGCCATCCTTTGCCTTATGCCCTGAGCGGTTATGCGGTTATTTTGTTGTTGTCCTTATGGGGGACTTTCCCTCCCCCTGTTAGAGACTATCCGTAAATTAGATGTGCGCAGATTGCGCCGTCGAATTTTCCGCCGGACGAGGCGGTTTTCCGCAGGTGGGCTGACGCCCGGCAAGGAAATACAACGAAGCATAACCCAAAATATACAAGCAAGCTGTGTACGGATTATTTGCGGATAGGCGCTTATTTCCAGTAATCCTCATCCGGCTCCCTGACGATAACATACAGCGCCGTAAGATTCCGCTCCAGATCGTATATCTCGTAAGTGCCCCTCTCCGAAAGGCCCGCCGGGTCCACGCCATCCGTCAGCCCCAGGGGCTCTTGGTCCGGCACGCCGTCCTCCCATGCCTCCCGGAGCTCCCAGCGGGCCGCGCCATCCTCCATAGGAGGCGCTTCCAGCACGATCACCTTCGCGCCGGGATAGACATGATAGGTGTCGATGGCCTCATGGGTGTTTCGTACAGGGTCAAACCGGGCCATAGACCCGCCCTCTTGGTGAACGCCGGTAATGTTCAGCCGCAGGCCGTCCATCGCAAACGCCCGGGTCTCCCCCCCTCTCCGAGGGGGCGAAGGCGGCCCAGAACAAAAACACCGCCAGCACGGCGGCGCCCGGAAACAGCAGGGACTTGTAGCGGCGGACCGGCCTTCGGGGACGCTTTACCGAACGCATGGGCGCTCCTTCCTCCTTGAAGAAAAAGAGAGGGGAGCCCGGCTCCTCTCTCTTGATCCAACAGAATCTTACTTCGAGACGACGGACTTCACGACCTTGATCTCCCGGCCGTTGTAAGTACC
>CANSWW010000243.1 GCA_947650845.1 uncultured Lachnospiraceae bacterium | reverse complement strand
GTAGCGCTCTACGTACTGCTTCAGCCGCTCCCGTTCCTTCTGCTCATCATCCACAATCGCAATCCGCAGCATATATACTCCCTTCCCGGAACTGTCCCGCTCGGCTCATTGCTCGCACCGCTCGGCTTTCGCCTCGCTGAACGCGTCATTCGCCGAGTGAGAGCGTGTACGTTCTCGTTCGGCTCATTGCTCGCGCAAACAGCCGCATCCTTTCGGGAATGCGGCTGCTGTCAATCCATTATAACCTTGCCTGTTTTTATTACTGAGCCTGGGACAGGCAATCCTGCAGGGCCTTCAATACGGCGCCCGTCGTGAAAGCAGCCGAGCTGCTGGAAATCGCATCCAACTCGCCGTTCGCGTCCACAATCTCCTTCTGCATATCCGCAGTGCGGGTCTCGTCGTTGCCGATTCCGGGAGTCTCGCCGGAAGCGTCGATTACGCAGTCGGTAATCGTACCGTCATCGCCGATCGTGATCGTGACCTTCACCTGAGACGCATAGCCCTGGGAAGCCGCCTCATACGTACCGGCCTTGTAAGCGCCGGCCGCTGCCGCCTCCGTCGTAGGAGCCTCGGTCTCAACCGGTGCCTGTGTCTCGGGAGCCTGTGTCTCGGGAGCCGCCGTCGTCTCAGCCGCGGGAGCCTGTGTCTCGGGAGCCGTCGTCGTATCCCCATCCTTGCCGCCACAGGCCGCCAGGGCCAGCATGCCGACCGCTACTACTGCCGCACAAATCATTTTTCTTGCTTTCATGATAGTTTCCTCCTATAAATCTTTACTTTTTGTCCCTTTTGGCCCTCCTGAAAACGGCACTCGGGACATCTCCTCGCCACTCTTTTGATTCGGTGGACGCCAATTACTATAGCATAAAATTTTCGTTTTGCCTAGAGTTTTTTTTGGAATTTCATAGGCTTTTGGACGCAATTTTTCATTTTTCATGTTTTCTTCACAAATCCTGGGTTTATAAGCACTTTCCCTCTTGCATATTCAAGAATCCTGTTATAAAATAAACCCTGAGAGGTCGTTTTCAGACCCTATGAAAAACATATAAGGAGTGAAATTATGAGCAAGAAAAATGTGATTGTCGGCCAGTCCGGCGGGCCTACCTCCGTGATCAACTCCAGCCTCTACGGCGTCGTCAGCGAAGCCATGAAGCATACCGATGAGGTAGATCACGTATACGGCATGGTCAACGGCATCAAAGGCTTTTTGGAAGGCCGCAAGGTTACCTTATCCGATCTGTCCGAGAAGGAATTAAAGACCATGCAGACCTCGCCCTCCTCGTATCTCGGCTCCTGCCGCTACAAGCTCCCCGAGGATCTGAGCGATCCGGTATTCCCCGAGCTGATGGCCAAATTAGAAGAGCTGAACGTAGGATATTTCTTCTACATCGGCGGCAACGATTCCATGGACACGGTCAGCAAGATGTCGCGCTACGCCGCCAGCGTAAACAGCCCGATTCGTTTCATCGGCGTGCCCAAGACAATCGACAACGATCTGATCTGCACCGACCACTGCCCCGGCTACGGCAGCGCCGCCAAATATGTCGCTACGACCTGCCGCGAAATCAGCCTGGATGCCGGCGTATACGGAACCAAGTTTGTATCCATCATCGAAATCATGGGCCGCCATGCCGGCTGGCTGACCGCCGCCGCCGCTCTGGCCCGCAAGTTTGAGGGGGACAACCCGGTCCTCATCTATCTGCCTGAGACCGCTTTCAGCATCGAGTCCTTCCTGGCCGATGTCGAGGCTGCCTTTGAAAAGACCAACAACGTCATGGTCGCCGTATCCGAGGGCGTCCATGATGCCGAGGGCAAATTTATCTGCGAGTACGCGACCGCCGATATCGCGGTCGATAATTTCGGCCATAAGTCCCTGGCCGGCACGGCCGCTTATCTGGCCGACCTTGTAAAGCAGAAATTCGGCTGCAAGGTACGTCCGATCGAATTCAGCCTTCTGCAGCGCTGTGCCGCTCATCTGTCCTCCTTAACCGACGTGACCGAAGCCGCGGCAGCCGGTTCCGAAGGTGTAAAGGCCGCTCTGGAGGGCGAGACCGGTATTATGATCGGTTTCAAGCGCGCCGAGGGCGATGCCTACCACATCGATTACGTACGTGTGGATGTCAACGAGGTCTGCAACCAGGAGAAGCCGTTCCCGGCCGAGTGGATTATAGACGGCGGCCGCGATATCGGCGAGGGTTATATCAAATATGCCCTGCCTTTGATCCAGGGCGCTTCCCCGGTCGAGTACGAGGACGGGCTTCCGGTATATGCGTATATGAACTAAATACGGCGAGCGCCGCTTAGGCGCGTCCTGCATTAAAACGTGCGTCAGACACGCCGCGTAAAAAAGCTGCCCGGCCAATCTGCTTCCGGGCTGCTCTTTTTCGTTCCAACATCATGATGCCGGGGGTCCAAGGTCATGCATCGACATGTACGCATGTCATCCATGACCTTGGACCCCCTTTATCATGTCATATAAGCCTGCAAATCTCTTGCGATCCGTCGTTCGATCTCTCCGGCCGCTGCCCGGTCCGCCCCTTGAACCGATATATACGCCTTGAGCTTTGGCTCCGTGCCGGAAGGTCGAATCACCACCGAGCTGCCGCCCTCCAGTTCATATTTCAGCACATCCGAGGCCGGAAGCCCGTCGTGTCCGCCGGCGTAGTCCGTACACGAGATCACCGGAGGGGCCTCCTTGAAAAGGACCGCGCCGTTTCGCAGCCCCTCCATCCATTTTTGCATCCGCACAAGGCCGGAAGCCCCTGCAAAGGCAAAGGAGTGCTGTGTATTCAGACAATAGCCGTACTCTTCATACAGCTGCATCAGCCGTTCCCACAAACGAATTCCCCGATGCCGATACCAGGCGCACATCTCGCAAATCAGAAGGGACGCGCCGACTCCGTCCTTGTCCCTCACATAAGAACCGCTCAGATATCCATAGCTCTCCTCCAGCCCAAACAAAAAGGAGTCCGCGCTGCCGGCTGCCTCCAGACGGCCGATCTGCTCGCCGATATATTTAAAACCGGTCAGCACGTCCAGGCAGCGCACACCGTAATGGCTTGCCACCCGCTTTGCCAGGTCCGTTGTCACAATCGTCTTGATGCAGAGGGGATTCTTTGGCATCTGCCCCCGGCTTACCCGCCGGCGGCAGATATAATCCAGCAAGAGCACCCCCGTCTCATTTCCGGACAGCAGCACGTAGCTCCCCTTCGTATCCGGCACGGCAATCCCTACCCGGTCGCAATCCGGATCGGTAGCCAGCACCAGATCGGCCCCGCAGCGCGCCGCGTAGGAAAGCCCTAATTCCATCGCTTCCCGTACTTCCGGATTCGGCTTCGGACAGGTCGGAAAATGTCCGTCCGGTTCCTCCTGCTCCTTTACGACGGTCACTGATGTATAGCCGCTTTCCCGCAGCGCCCGCAGCACCGGCTTTCGCCCCGTACCGTTTAACGGCGAATACACAATCGAAATATCTTTGTCTACTTCGTCGTCTTTTGCCAGCGACTGGGCTTTCACCTCTTTTAGGAACGCCGTCATCACTTCATCCCCGATATAATGAATTCTGCCTGCTGACAGGCCGTCGGAAAACGGCAGGCGTTTCACCCCGTCAAACATGTCGGTCGCCTGAATTTCCGCCAAAATCGCCGCGGCCGTCTCCCCGGTAATCTGGCTGCCGTCCGCCTGGTAAACCTTATACCCATTGTAATTCGCCGGATTATGGGACGCCGTCACCATCACTCCTGCCGCGCAGCCAAGATACCGCACGGCAAAGGACAGACAGGGCGTCGGCGCCAGCTCCGGATACAGGTACACCTCCAGCTCATTGGCCGCAAGCACGCCCGCGGCCGTCTCGGCAAAAAGCCTGGATTTGATCCGTGAATCGTAGCTGATCGCAATGCGTGCGCTCTGCTGTTTTCTTCGTATATAATGGGCCAGCCCCTGGGAAGCGCGCGCAACCGTATGGAGATTCATGCGGTTGGTACCCGCCCCCAGGATCCCTCGAAGCCCCCCTGTGCCAAAGCTTAGCTCCCGGCCAAAGGCCTCCTCCCAGGCCTGGAAATCGTTTTCCATGGCCGCCAGCTCGTCGGCCACTTCCCGGTCCTCCTTGGCCCGTTCGCGCCAGCGCTCATAGAGCCGCCGGATTGCCTCGCCCGGTTCCTTCCTGCCGCTTGGCTCCTTGCTACCGTTTGGCTCCTTGCTGTCGCCTGGTTCCTTGGATTCAAAGCTTTCCCGTATTTCTATCGGTCTCTCAGACATTGTCATACTTCCTCTTGTCATGTACGTCAATCAGGCCCGTCTGCACCTCGATCAGCGTAAGCTCGGTATCGGCCGCTACCCGATGGCGGCTGCCGGCCGGCATCCGTACCAC
>CANSWW010000242.1 GCA_947650845.1 uncultured Lachnospiraceae bacterium | reverse complement strand
GAGAAGCGTCGCAGCGATGATGTAATCCTGGAATACTTGTGCCATTATTATAATGGAAGCAGCGAACAGATGCTGAAGCTCCTTTTGAAAGCCCGGCAGTATCATGTCGAGCTCTACGATCTGCCGGAACGGCTATTGGGACAGATGCTTTTTTCCGGCTGGCGCGAAGGAATTGACGAGGTATTCGCGGCCTACGAAGAAGGAGGGAATGTAGATGATACGCTTCTGCGGGCCTATCTGACGCAGAAATGCTATGACTTTTTCACAGCGGACATAGCGGCGGAGGCAAGAGTGTTCGCCTATGCCGAGCGGCTGCTGCAGGCAGGCGGATGGCTGCCGTTTCTCTGCCGGATCGCCTTCTGCCGTTACGTTTCCCTGCTGCCGGAGCGCAGTAAGGAGCAGACGGAGATCAGCCTGGAGATTGTACGGGAGTGCTGTGAAAAGGGCTGGGTGTTTGACTTTTTCCAGGCCTTTGCCAAAGAAAGCGGGTATCCTGTTTCCCTGCGGGGCAAAGCGGTGATTTCCTGGCGCGGAAATTCCAGGGAGCGAATGCGGATCCGCTATCGAATCCTGCCTGACCGCGAAGAGTACCAGACGGAGATTCTGCCGCATATGTATGCAGGATACTTCAGCAAATGCTTTACGGTCTTTTACGGGGAACGGATCGAATACGAAATATACAAAGAACAGCCGGAGGGCCTTTTGAAAGTGGATCAGGGCCAGATTCTGCCGGGAGAAAACCTGCAGGGCCGCGACCGCTTCGGCCGTCTGAATCAGATTTTATTCGCTATGGACACCATGGAGGAGTCCGCTTTGAAAAAAGAGATGCGGGATTACGGTACGGCAGAAAAGATCCTTGACCAGTATTTCGAAAAAATACTGTGACGACTTTAGAAACCAGGAGGGGTAATAATGTCAGGGCTTATATTGGGCATAGATATTTGCGACGATTATACGCAGATCAGCCTGTTTGACGCAGAAGCCTGTGATGCGCAGGCCGTTGGATTTGGGGAAGAGGAAAAAGTCCTGATCCCGACCATGGTCTGCAAGAAAAAGGGAGAGAGTACCTGGCTGATCGGCGAGGAGGCGTACCGGGCGGCCCTTTTTGGCGAGGGAAGCATGGTCGACCGCCTGGTGAAGCTGGTTTCTAAGGAGGGAACGGCGACGATCGAGGGCGTGATGTATACCGCAAAGGAGATGTTTCGCACCTATTTAGAGCAGGTCCTGGCCATTCCCCGACAAAAGACAGGAGTTCAAAAGATTGCCAGCATCGCGTATACGCTCCGTCAGGCGGACGCCAAGGTGATGGATGTGCTGGTGGAGCTGTCGGATCAGCTGGGAATTCCCCGGGAGCGGGTACATATCTTAAACCATACGGAAGCGGTTCTGTTTTTTGTCCTCAGCCAGAAGCCGGAGATTTGGGCCAACCAGGTAAGCGTGTTCGACCTGGTGGACCATGGCCTGCATTACTATGAATTTGGAATGGTGCGGGGGCGACGGCCGCAGGTGGTAGAGGTAGTCCATGAGGAGCTGCAGGAGGGGTTCAGCCTGGAAATCCTGGAAACGCCTTCGGGGGAGCGGCTGGCCGACCGGATTTTGAGCACCTGCGCGAACCGGCTGATGGGCAAGAAGGTCGTTTCATCCGTGTTCCTGACAGGAAAGGGATTTGAAAATCTCGAGTGGCCGGAAGAATTCCTGCGATTTGTGTGTACGAAGCGGCGTGTATTCGGCGGACAAGGACTGTTTTCCAAGGGTGCGGCGTTCGTGGCCTTTGACAGCCTGCAGGCCGTATCGTCGTACCCCTACATCTGTATCTGCGAGGGCCGCATCCGTTCGCAGGTATCGCTGGACGTGCAGTATGAGGGCCGGATGCGGCAGCTGATCGTCGCCTCGGCCGGCAGTAACTGGTATGAGACAAAGGCGGCGGTGACGTTTGTACTGGACGGTACCGACCGTGTGGATTTTATGGTGACGCCGGTGGGCAGCTCGATGCCGACCCGCTATTCGGTGGAGCTGGACGAATTCCCCAAGCGGCCGAACAAGACGACAAAGATCGAGGTCATCGTATCGTTTACCGGGGAACGGGCCATGACGGTGCGGGTCTTTGACAAAGGCTTTGGCGAGCTGTTCCCGTCCTCGGGGAAAATGATACGCAAGGATTTTTATATCTGAGAAGAGACGGCATAGGAAAGACAAGGTGGTTTTATGGGCGGATTGATCTATTGCAGAGAACCGGAGGTAACGGAGCCGTACTTTGCCGGGGAATTAGGCGTGTATCTGTATTCGGCGGAGGAGCTGTGCTACTATATCGTCAATTATGTGCTGCTGTTGCCGCAGGACTTTTTTAACGAAAAATTGTACCGCTTCATCGGTGTGGAGCTAAGGCGGCCGGAGCTTGCCGGAAAGCTTCGTAAATGGCTCTCGCAGACGCCGGATATGTACCAGGGGATCCTGGTGCTGCTGCAGGACATTCATTTTTACAGCGAGAGCGAATTGCTCCAGTTTAAACAGAAGCTGGACGAATTGCGGGGAGCCGGCCCGCAGGAGCTTTTGAAGAAAAAAGGGGATTTTTTCCTGGACGTGCGCCAGTACGGCAATGCGCTGCAGGCCTACGACCATCTGCTGGGGGAGCGTGGGCTGGACGCGGCCTTCGCGGCGCGGCTCTGGCACAACCGCGGCGTGGCCTGCGTGCAGATGATGCAGATGCAGGAGGCCATGGACTGCTTTTACCGTTCCTGGCAGACCTTGAAGCTGGAATCGATTGCCCGGGAGATGTTTACGCTCTACTGTATGGAGCCGGGGCTTTCGATGCCGGAGGAGGTGGCGGGGAGCGTATCCGGGGAGCTTCAGTACCGCTGGAAAGAGGAGCTCGACGCCTTTGAAAAGAACGCCGCCTATATGGGCAAGGCGCAGGAGATCGCCGAGGTGTTTGACCGGGATGTGATCCGCCGCAGAGAAGCGGTGCGGGAGCTGCTTTATAAATGGAAGCAGGAGTACCGGGAGATGGCCGGGTAGAACAACAGCCGGTGCGGGCGTAAAGCCGGAAATAGACGGTGAATGATCAGACAGGGAACAGCAAAGAAAGACAGGGAAGGAGAGGAAAAACCGCATGGACAAAAAGAAGAGTCCTGTCTACCTGATTGGTTTCATGGGCTGCGGGAAATCGACGATTGGCCGCAGACTGGCCGGCCGGTTGGGCGCAGACTGTCTGGAGATGGACGAGATTCTTGCGAAGCGGGCCGGCAAAACCATTGCGAAGATTTTCGAAGAGGACGGGGAAGCGGCATTCCGCCGGATGGAAAGCGAACTTCTGCGCGAGACGGCCGGACAGGCGGCCGTCGTATCCTGCGGCGGCGGCGTAGCGCTGCGGCAGGAGAACGCAGCGCAGATGCGGCGGACCGGGACCGTCCTTTTCCTGGCGGCCGCGCCGCAGACGATCTACGAGAGGGTAAAAAACCATACGGGCCGCCCGCTCCTGGACGGTCATATGAATGTGGAATATATAACCGAGCTGATGGAAAAGCGAGCGCCGTATTACGAGGCGGCGGCCGAGATTACGGTGCGGGTAGACGGCCGCGGCATAGAGGAAATTGTGGACGAGATCGTAGCCCTGCTGGCAGAGCGGCCGGGCCGGTAAACGGGAGCCTATAAGGAAAAAGTCTGTCCAAAAGCCGTAAACAAAACCGTATCCTGCGGCCGGTAGACAGCGGCGGCCTTGCGGGTCACCTCCAGATAATGATTGCGGTCGTCCGATTCATATGGCAGATGAAGAACGGCGATCCTCTTCAAAGCGACGGCTTCGTCCAGGAAACGCCTCCCTTTGGGCAGGCAGATCCAAGGAAAATTCAATAAAGCCAGATCGACAGACCTTTCAGCCAGCCAGTCCGCGACCGCCGGATCGGCTGGCTTTGCGTCGCCCAAAAACAGCGCATGCCGTGCAGGCGCGCCTGGAAACGTCATCAGACAGCCGTAATTGGGTACCTCGGAAAATTCCGTCCCCTCATGGGCAAGTCGTGCAAATTCAAGGGTAACGCCTTGGAAATAGTAGGTGGGCCTCTCTCCCGTAAGCCGGATGGCGCGATCACCTTCGGAAAGCGGGAGCCGTTGGGAGTCTACCGCGCCCAAGAAGCAGGCCTGGGGGTATTCTGCCAGGAAAGCGGCGGTATTCCTGCGGCTGTAGTGGTCGGGGTGGTCATGGGTTGCAATCACATAAAGGCGATGGTTCGCAAACCGGTTTTGCAGCAGGGTATTAAAATCAGCGGCGGCTAAGGCGGAAAAGCCGCGGGATTTCTGTCTGGGGAAGGCATCCACGGCGACGGTGATGGAGCCGGCGGTGAGGAGGAAGCCGGCGTTGACGGTACGCGGGTTAAGAAAGAAGAGGTTGTGGAGGAAGCGCTGCGGCAGC
>CANSWW010000241.1 GCA_947650845.1 uncultured Lachnospiraceae bacterium | reverse complement strand
GCCCACCGGGACCGCATCGCCTTTATGCGCATTACGTCGGGAAGGTTTGAAGCCGGGATGGAGGTAAACCATATCCAGGGCGGCAAAAAGATCCGGCTGAGCCAGCCGCAGCAGATGATGGCCCAGGAACGAAAGATTGTGGAGGAAGCCTATGCGGGCGATATCATCGGTGTGTTCGACCCGGGGATTTTTTCGATCGGCGACACGTTGTGCACGGGCGGCGAGCGCTTTCAGTTTGAGGGAATCCCGACCTTTGCGCCGGAGCATTTCGCGCGGGTGCGCCAGGTGGATACGATGAAGCGCAAGCAATTTGTCAAGGGGATCAGCCAGATCGCGCAGGAGGGCGCGATTCAGATTTTCCAGGAGTTCAATACCGGCATGGAGGAAATCATTGTCGGCGTGGTGGGCGTGCTGCAGTTTGATGTGCTTTTGTATCGTCTGAAGAATGAGTACAATGTGGAGGTGCGTCTGGACAATCTTCCTTATGAATATATCCGCTGGATCGAAAATAAGGAGGAGATCGACGTCAACAAACTGCAGGGGACCTCGGATATGAAACGGATCAAGGACCTGCGGGACAATCCGCTGCTGCTGTTTGTCAACAGTTGGAGCGTAGGTATGGTACAGGAGCGAAATCCTGGACTCAAGCTATCGGAGTTTGGACGGGAATAAATGCGTAGGGATGAGAAACGAGCAGACAGGAGGAGACGGCTATGTCGGAATTACTTTTTTTGGAACCGGTATTTAAAGAGGTCATATGGGGAGGGGACGCGCTTCATACCCGTTTTGGGTACGAGATTCCCGGCGACAAAACAGGGGAATGCTGGGCAGTCAGCGGCCATAAAAACGGCGACTGCCGGATTCGCGGCGGCCGTTACGACGGACAGACTCTGGGACAGCTTTGGCAGGCGCATCGGGAGCTTTTTGGCAATCAGCAGGGCGAGCAGTTTCCGCTGTTAGTCAAGATTATCGACGCGCGGGAGGATTTGAGCATCCAGGTGCACCCGGACGATGCGTATGCCGGGGCACATGAGAACGGTTCCCTGGGAAAGACCGAGTGCTGGTACATTCTGGATTGTGAGCCGGGCGCTTCGATCGTGATCGGGCACAACGCTTCGTCGAAGGAGGAGCTGGCGCAAATGATTGCCGGAGAACGCTGGAATGACCTGTTACGTCTCTGTCCGGTACATAAAGGGGACTTTTTCCAGATTGAACCGGGGACAGTCCATGCGATCAAGGGAGGGACACTGATTCTGGAGACCCAGCAGAGCAGCGACGTGACCTATCGTCTCTATGACTACGGACGTCTGCAGAACGGAAAGCCTCGCCCGCTGCATTTAGAGCAGAGCATGGATGTAATCGTATGCCCCTTCCGCGAGGCCGGACAGGAGCGCCGCGTAAAAGAGACAGAAGAGTATTGCCTGGAGGAATTGATCGCGTGCCGTTACTATACGGTGGAGCATGCGAACATAAAGGGGACCTTGAAACGTGGGGGCCAGCCGCTGTATGAGATCGTCGACGTGCTGGACGGAGAAGGGACGATCGACGGGGTACAGATCAAGAAGGGGGACCATTTCCTGCTGCCAAACGGCTACGGAGACTACGAGCTGAATGGGCAGCTGGAGCTGATGCTGTCTCGTCCGTGACGGACGGCGCCAGACAAAAAGCCGCCGCCGGACAGGAAGCGGAGGCTTGGGAAAGCTTTTACAGGAAATTCAGGCCGCCAGACGGAACGCATGTCCCCTTCTGGCGGTTTTTGCGCGTCAGCAATGAGCAGTGCGCCGGAGGTGGATGGAAAGCCCTTCATGCTTGCATGAAAGGGCTTGGAATCCAGCGCAGGCATAGGGCGAAGCCCGCGACCGAGATGAAGCGAAGCGGAATCGAGGTGCACTGCGGGCCATGCGACGCCCCAATGAGCAGTGCACCGGAGGAAAAGACAGGAGAAAACAATGAATTACATAGAAGAATTGAAACGTTACTGTCCGCAAAATGAGCAGGAGGAGGCCGACCGGGAAACGATCCTTGCCTATATCCGGGCCTTTCCGGATACGGTACTGACGAGGGAAAACATCTTTGGCCATATGACGGCTTCGTCAATGATTTTTAATAAAAGCAGCGACAAGGTACTGATGATTTTCCATAATATATTCCGGTCCTGGGGCTGGACAGGCGGCCATGCCGACGGAGAGACGGATCTGTTTCAGACGGCGTTGCGGGAGGCCAGGGAGGAGACGGGAATACGGACGCTTACGAGGATCGGCGAGGGCCTGGCCTCCGTGGACGTGATACCGGTGTGGGGACATGTAAAAAAGGGACGGTATGTAAGCGCCCACCAGCATTTGAATTTTACCTATCTGTTGCGGGCGGACGAGCAGGAGGCGCTTCGAATTAAAGCGGATGAAAACAGCCGGGTAGGCTGGCTGTCCGTAAACAGGCTTCAGGAGCTGGTCAGCGAGCCGGACATGCTGCCAATCTATGAAAAACTGATCGGAAGGGAGAGAATATGGAAGTAGCGGTGTATCTGAACGCCAGGTGCAAGGAAATTCTGGAACTTTTGATGACGACAGGCGCCTACATGACGGTGGACGAGATTGCCAGGGCCAAAATGATCTCCCGGCGGAGTTTCTACTATGACCTGTGCAAAATCAACGAATGGCTGGAATACCATGAGATTCCATTGATTGAGGTGGAACGGGGGAGGGGCATTTGCTTAACGCCGGAGCAGAAGCGGCGCATTGCCCAGGCTAGCGAGCAGCCGGACGAAGCGGCCGGCTATGTGCTCTCGCCCGGCGAACGGGTGGGCGGGATTATCTGCCTGATCGGCAGCCGGTCGGAGGTGATCCGCATTGAAGATTTGATGCAGTACTGTCAGGTCAGCCGCAACACCATATTCAACGACTTAAAGGTGGTATCGACGACGCTTCAGAAATACGACCTGCAGCTGGTCTACGAAAATAAGAAGGGCTATTACATTGCCGGAGACGCGGTCCGCCGCCGGACGGTCTGCCTGCATTTCTTTTACTCCATGATCTCTTTGTATACAAGCGGTATCATTCCCCTTGAGAAAAGGGAGTTTGTGCAGGAATACATGGAATGCTTCCGTGCGATTGAGAGCAGCCTCAATACGCATTTTCCGGAGGAGATGCTGCTGGCATTGTCCGCTTTTTTGCCGATGATGATGGCCGGGGAGGATGTGCTCGATCTGCGTGACGTGCGAATCCAGGATGTGATCGGCTCGCGGGAATTCGCGGCAGTGGCAGAGTATTTTTCAGAACTGATTGAAAGCGAGCAGATTTACCTGGCGCTGCATCTGTTAGGCGGCCGGATCCAGATCAATCTGGCCAGCCGGGATGTGGAGCTGTACGCAGCGGCCCGTTCGCTGGTGGCGGAATTTGAAAAAGCGGCGGACGTCCATTTTGACAATGAATCGGAGATCGAACGGGCGCTGTTTATGCATCTGAAAAGCTCCTGGTACCGCCTTCGTTATGGGATCCGCATGGACGGCGCGCCGCTTTTGCAGGATCTGATCCGTGCCAACGTCGATCTTCTGAATCATACCCGCAAAGCGTGCGTATATCTGGAGAATGAGCTGGCGCTGCCGATTTCGGACAGTGAGATAGCCTATCTGGCCCTCAATTTTGCCGGCTATATGAAGCAGTCCGTGCAATCGGCCGAGCAGATGCGGATTTTGATTGTCTGCTGCCAGGGCATGACGACCGGGCATATCCTGCGCTGGGAGATCAGCACGCTTTTACCGAAGGCGCGGGTCGTGGACGTCGTGGCCCAGCAGGATGTGTTTAATGTCAAGGATATCTGCGATGTGGTGGTCTCTACGGTGCCGGTCAAGAGCGATGTGCCGGTGGAGGTCGTCCATCCGATTATGACGGATAAGGAACGGATTTCGCTTCTCCGAATGGGGGCCGGCGCGCTGGGGATGCTGTCGGCGCCGGTGCAGGCGGTTCATGTGCAGGAGTTGATGGAGGTGGTGCGGCGCTATGTGCCGGAATCGTCATGGGCGGCCCTGGAAAAGGATTTAAAGACGTACTTAAGCCGCAAGGCCCGCGCGGGAGAGAGACGCCTGGCCGGCGGGCACGGCGGACTTTTGCGGTATCTGAGCCAGGAGAAAATCTATCTGTCGGACGAAGAGCTTGATTGGCGGGAAGCATTGGAGAGAGTGGCCGCGCCGCTGCTTTCTTCGGGCAGCATCGAGCCGTCGTATGTAAAAAGTATCATATCTATGCTGGAGAATACAGGGACTTACATGTTCTTTGTGCCATGGTTGGTACTGGCCCACGCCAGGCCGGACAACGGCGTGAATCGCTTGGATGCGGCGATGGGGATTTTCCGCAGCCCGATCCGCTTTTCCCGTTACCGGCATGCAAAAATTGTGATTCTGCTGGCGCCGGTCGAT
>CANSWW010000240.1 GCA_947650845.1 uncultured Lachnospiraceae bacterium | reverse complement strand
GATCGGGAGACTACCACCCCTGTCATGGGTTCCATAAATCGATTCTAGCACAATACGATAGGAATTTCAACATATCCTTTTTTGAGTGCAGATTAAAAAAGAAAGCCTGTAAAAACCAGCTGTCCAGATTAAATTACCGTAAAATTTTCCTTGCATTTTACATGGGACTATGCTACAATAAACAGGCTATTTGCAAGGATGTTTGGAATCATCCAAAAGAGAATGACGAGGTGAAAAAGATGAAAGACGGAATCCATCCCGAGTATCACCAGGCGAAGGTGATCTGCAACTGCGGCAACGAGTTCGTGACCGGTTCTACGAAGAAGGAGATTCACGTGGAGGTGTGCTCCAAGTGCCATCCTTTCTACACCGGACAGCAGAAGGCTACCGCCGCCAGAGGACGTATCGACAAGTTCAATCGTAAGTACGGCATTAAAGCGGAGTAAGACAGAAAAGATAAGGTTGGGGTTTCGGGCGCAGGCCATGAAATGCCAACCTTTTTCTTCCTTGTCGGAAACGAACGGACGCCGTTTGCGCGGCATAGAACCAGGGCATGAGAGCATAGAATCGAGGGACTAGCATGAAGTCATCCGGGATCGGCGGCCAGGCCGTCATCGAAGGCGTTATGATGAAAAACGGCCAGGAATACGCCGTAGCCGTCCGCAAGCCGGACGGAGAGATTGAAATCAAAAAGGATCACTATGAGGGAATCACGAGCAAGTGCGCGCTGTTTCGGGTTTCGTTTATCCGGGGGATTTTTAATTTCATCGAGTCGCTGAGCTTGGGGATGGGCATATTGAACTATTCGGCTTCCTTTTATGAAGAGGAGGAAGAGAAGGCTCTGAGCGAAGAAGAACAGGCGAAGCAGAAGAAAAAAGAGGACCTGGTCATGTCCGTGACGATGGTATTCAGCCTGGTGCTGGCGGTGGGAATTTTTATGCTGCTTCCTACATGGATCGCCGGCTTTCTGCGCGGACGGCTGTTTCCGCAGGCGACGGAAAATTATTTGGCGATCGCGGCCCTGGAGGGGGGGATCCGTATCGCGATATTTATCGCGTATGTGGCGGGGATTTCTCTGATGAAGGACATCCGCCGGGTATTCATGTATCATGGCGCCGAGCATAAAAGCATCAACTGCATCGAGCACGGCCTGCCCCTGACCGTGGAAAATGTGCGAAAGAGCTCCAAGGAGCATAAGCGCTGCGGCACCAGCTTTTTGCTGATCGTGATCGTAATCAGCACGGTGGTGGTTATGTTTGTCCGCACGGATACGATCTGGCTGCGGATGCTCAGCCGGATCCTTTTGCTGCCGGTGATTACAGGTCTTTCGTATGAGTTTTTGAAGCTGGCGGGACGCAGCGATTCGGCGGTTGTCGATTGGCTGAGCCGTCCGGGCCTGTGGCTGCAGGGCCTGACGACAAGAGAGCCGGACGACGATATGATCGAGGTGGCGATCGCGTCCGTGGAAGCGGTTTTTGACTGGCGCGGATATCTGCGGGAGAATTTCCCGGGGACGGAGATACCGGCGGGGGAAGGATATGCGCAGAAGCCGGCGTCCCGGGAAACAGAGATGCCAAAATCAAGGAGCGCACAACCGGCGGATGAGGAGAAGGCGGATGAGCAGTAGTCGGAAAAGCGGTCCGAAAGACATGGACGGGGCTTCAGAGGCTCAGGCTTCACAAACGGAGATATCGTATGAAGCGTTGTTTGGCGAAGCGAAACGGCAGCTGTTGCAGGCCGGCGTCCCGGATGCCTCGCTGGAGGCCTGGTATCTGCTTTCGGATACGTTTGAGATCGGCCGGGCAGAATATTTATGGAAAAGGAAATCGTGCCCGCCGCAGATCCCGCAGCGCTGGCAGGAGCGCCTGCAACGGCGCTGCCGCCGCGAGCCGCTTATGTACATTTTGGGTACGACCGAGTTTATGGGCCTGCCTTTTCGGGTGCGGCCGGGGGTGCTGATTCCGAGGCAGGATACGGAGACGCTGGCAGAGTGGGTGCTGGCCGATGAAACGGGGCGGCAGCTATTGGATCTGTGTACGGGTTCCGGCTGCATCGGCCTGTCGCTGGCACGCCTCGGCGGTTTTGAGGCGACGCTTTCCGACCTGTCGGAGGAGGCGCTGGCGGTGGCGCAGGAAAACAACCGGCTGCTGGGGACGCAGGCCCGTCTGTATGCGGGCGATCTGTTTGACGCTCTGCCAAAGGGGGCGCGCTACGATGTCATTGTCGCGAATCCCCCTTACATTGAAAGCTCCGTGATCGAAACCCTTCAGGAGGAGGTGCGGGACTATGAGCCCCGCATGGCTCTGGACGGACGGGCGGACGGCCTGCATTTTTACCGCAGACTGACAGAGGAAGCGCCGGCCTGGCTCAAGCCGGGCGGACGGATGTATGTGGAGATCGGCTATAACCAAGGGCCAGCCGTAGAGCGGCTGTTTGCGGAGGCGGGTTTTTCAGAGGTGGAGCTTCGCCGGGACCTGGCGGGCAACGACCGTGTGGTGAGAGGAGTTTATCGCAATGTTTGATCGTTTAGAGGATATATTGATTCATTATGAGGAGCTGCAGGCGGAGCTTTCTCGACCGGAGGTGGCGGGGGATCCCGCGCGCCTGAAGAAATTGATGAAGGAGCAGGCGGAGCTGTCCCCGTTAGTGGAGGCCTACAGCGCCTATAAAGCGGCGAAGGCGGATGTGGAGGACAGCTTGGCCCTTTTGGAGGAGGAGAGCGACGAGGAGATGCGGGAGCTCGCCAAGGAGGAGCTGGCGCAGGCCCGCACCCGTATCGGCGAGCTGGAACAGCAGATGAAGATTCTTCTGCTGCCCAAGGACCCGAACGATGAGAAGAACGTAATTGTGGAGATTCGCGCCGGCGCCGGCGGTGAGGAGGCGGCTCTGTTTGCCTCGGAGCTGTACCGCATGTATGTGCATTTCGCGGAGCGCCAGCGCTGGAAGGTGGAGCTGATCAACGTCTCCGAGAGCGGGATCGGCGGGATGAAGGAAGTGGAGTTTATGATTTCCGGCCAGGGCGCGTACTCCAAGCTGAAATACGAAAGCGGCGTCCACCGGGTACAGCGGGTGCCGGAGACAGAGTCCGGCGGCCGTATCCATACCTCGACGGCGACGGTGGCGATCATGCCGGAAGCCGAGGAGTTTGATGTGGTGATCGACGACAAGGATATCCGCATCGACGTGATGCGTGCCTCGGGCAACGGCGGCCAGTGCGTCAACACGACGGACTCGGCGGTGCGCCTGACGCATATCCCGACCGGGATTGTGATTTACAGCCAGACGGAGAAATCCCAGCTGCAGAATAAGGAGAAGGCCTTCCGCTTGTTGCGCTCCAAGCTGTACGATATGGAGCTGGAGAGACGCCAGAACGAGGAGGCGCAGAACCGCCGCAGCCAGATCGGCACGGGGGACCGTTCGGAGAAGATCCGCACTTATAACTTCCCGCAGGGCCGTGTCACCGAGCACCGGATCAAGCTGACGCTGTACAAAATTGACGCGGTAATGAACGGCGATTTGTACGAGATTATCGACAGCCTGATCGCGGCCGACCAGGCGGAGAAGCTGGCACGGCTCAACGAACAATAAAAAATACAGGTATAAGGGGTGGGAAGCGATGGATATTACGATTATTGGGATTGCCGGGGGCTCCGCGTCAGGAAAGACTACGGTGGTAAAAAAGCTTCAGGAGCGCTTTACCGGGGAGATTCAGGTGCTGGGCCATGACAATTATTATAAGGCCCATGACAATATGCCTTTTTCGGAACGCACGCTGCTCAACTATGACCATCCGGACGCGTTTGAGACAGACTATATGGTGCGTCATATCATGGAGCTCAAGGAGGGCCGCCCGGTCGAGCATCCCACCTATGATTATACGGTCCACAACCGGGCCAAGGAGACGGTTTTTATGGAACCGCGGCCGGTGATTGTGGTCGAGGGAATTCTGGTGTTAGAGGACGCAGCGCTGCGCAATTTGATGGATCTGCGGATTTTCGTGGATACGGACGCCGAGGAGCGTCTGGCGCGGCGGATTTTGCGCGATACGAAGGAGCGCGGCCGCAGCCTGGAATCGGTGCTGAACCAGTATACGACGACGGTGAAGCCGATGCATGAGAAATTTATTGAGCCCAGCAAGAAATACGCGGATTTAATTATTCCGCGGGGCGGGCACAATAAGCCGGCGCTAAAAATGCTGGAGTGCTATATCGAGACGCTTCTGGCGCGGCGCAATGACCGTGAGCCGGAGGAAGCATAAAAGCGGTTGCCGGGAATCTGTGATCGATTTGACGCTTTCATTTCTTTCTGCTTGCTTTTTGATATCATTTGTGCTATCA
The DNA here is from genome assembly GCA_947650845.1 of uncultured Lachnospiraceae bacterium. GTDB lineage: Bacteria > Bacillota > Clostridia > Lachnospirales > Lachnospiraceae > RGIG7193. The sequence continues at coordinate 140 of CANSWW010000240.1, read as the reverse complement.
TTTGAAAAAGGAATAAAACAATACGTAGTGGAGAACATAAACTAATGTACAGAGTTGAGTTTTACGAAACTGCTGATGGTAAGTCTGAACTTTGGAATTTTCTTGAAAACCTGCGCATAAAAGCGGCAACCAGCAAAGAC
>CANSWW010000239.1 GCA_947650845.1 uncultured Lachnospiraceae bacterium | reverse complement strand
GTTGGAATTCTCCGAATCCCAGTGCATCGCGCACTTGCTGCCGCCAATAGAGACGATCATCTGGTTCTTGCGGCCGGCATACACCTGGCTGATATTGCAGGACGCGCAGCCCCCATTCTCAAAGTGGAACAGAACCGTAGCCCAGTCCTCCGTCTCAATCGGCACCTCCTCATAATCCTCCGGCCGCAGCGCCATCCCCGAATATGTGTCAATCGGCTTGGTCGGTTTCTTACGCGTCTTATGGAAGATCGCGAAATCTGCCATCACCTCCGTCACCCGCAGCCCGGTCACAAATTCAACCAGGTCAATCCAATGGGAACCAATGTCGGCAAACGCCCGGCTGGCCCCGGTAAACTTCGGATCCAGACGCCAGCTGTAATCCGTATCCAGGTACAGCCAATCCTGCAGGTATCCGCCATGAACCGTATAAATATCGCCAACCTTCCCATTACGCACCATCTCCCGCATCTGATACGCCATCGGATAGAAACGGCAGTTAAAATTCATCGCGTTAATCACGCCCTTTTCCTTCGCAAAGGCCGCCAGCTTCTTCGCCTCCTCTACCGTGCAGGTCATCGGCTTTTCGCAGATCACATGCAGTCCCCGTTCCATCGCGTACATCGCGATCTCATAATGCGTAAAATTCGGCGTACAGATGTGCACGCTGTCCAAGTGCTCCTTGTCGATCATCTCCTTGTAATCGCTGTAAGCCTTCGGCACATACAGGCTAGCCGCCTTCTGCTCGGCTCCCGACTCATCGGCCAAGGCCGCCACCTCCACATTGCCAAGACGGCGCAGCTGCTCAATATGTACCGCCCCGATAAAACCGACTCCGATGACACCAACCCTGATTTTTTCCATTCGTTACTACCCCTTTCTCACGTTGTGATTTTTTATGCTCCTATTTGAATAACCTTTTGACCCCGCTGTCATTTTAATATCAGCTTCCCGCTCATATCCTCCGAAAACCGAAAATGGCGGTCCATAAAATAACGCGCCGCGCCCTCGTACCCCCCATGTTCCGGCACGCGGCTGTACTTCACCTCACAGGCCGAGACAAATTCCCGAAACCCGCTCACCCGCAGCCTTTTCTGCAGCGCCTCCAGGAAAAAATTCCCTAAATTGCCGGCCCGCCCGCCCAGGATCACCCGATCCACTTTATAAATTGAAATCAGGCTGCCCAGAGCAAAGGCCAAATCCTCCGCAAGCGCCGCGGCCAGCTCCTGGTATTCCCGGTCGCCCATATCCGCCCGGCTGCCAATCCGTTCATACGTAACCTCCCCGGCCGCCGCCAGCTCCCGCTGGCTCAGAAAATCCTTCGCCCTCTCCGTCAGGGACTTCTCACCGATCCGCCCCTCCAGACAGCCCCGGTTCCCGCATTGGCAGAGCATGCCGCCCCGCACCACGGAAATATGGCCAAACTGGGTCGTCATCCCGTCCGCCCCCCGCAGCATCTCCCCCGCCTGAAACAAAACCGCCCCCACTCCGCCGCTCATATTCACAAACACGGAAGGACGCTCATCAATCCCGTGCCGAATCTTCTCCGCATAGGCAAAACAGGCCGTGTCATTAAAAAACGCCATCGGCACCGTATCAATCGCCGCCCGCAGCCGCTTCAGCACCCAGGCATTCGGCTTCACCTGCAAAACGCTCGACACCAGCCTCTCCCGCGAAGCGTCCACCATACCCGGCACCAAAAAACAAAGCCCCAAAATCCGCGGATTCCCCCCGCTCACCTCCACAGACGCCGTCAAATTCCGATAGGCAGACACCATCTGCTCCACATAGTCGTCCTCCTGGGCAAACATCCGGCTGCGGAAATGGTCCATCTTCCCGTCCACTCCCACCAGCCCCAAATGCATCCGCTTGCGATGCCAGTGGATCACCGCGATCCGGTTGCCCTCGCCGTTCACTCGCAGACTGTTCGGCTTGCGCCCCTGGCCGCCGACTTTCACCGTGCCCTCATCGATCAGGTAGCCCTGCTCCAAAAGCTCCTCCACCAGCACCGATACCGTGCTCTTGCTCAGCCCCGTCACCAAAGCCAGCTGCGCTCTGGAAATCCCCTTGTGATCCGCTACAATGCTGAATATCTGTTTTAAATTATTCTCCTTAATCACCTGCTGATTCAGCACCTTCATACGCAACCCCCGGCAATCCTCTGTTCCCGTACAGCTAATTCGTTCGACGACCGTACTAATTGCTGATTTTTATTATACCATCTTTACAATCCATGTCAATGCTTTTCCCGCTGTTTTGTTAAATTTCACAATTTACTGTTTTTGCCTTATGCAAAATAATGATTTTCCGCTTCAAAAAAGTTTCTTCCTTTACCGATTTTTCTCCGTTCTGGAAGTCTGCTGCCGGCGAAATTTAGCCGGCGAACTATGATATTTGCGCTGAAATAGATGATAGAAGTGACTCAGATTATGAAATCCGCAGCGTTCGCTGATCTCCAGGATCTCCTCCTCCGACTGCGTCAAGAAATAGACGGCATATTCCAGCCGCTTGTCATTGATATACCCCGTTGGCGTCGTCTGAAGCGCCTCCTGAAAAACCCGGCACAAATGATTCTGGCTGCAGGCCGCCAGTTCCAGCATCCGCGGCAGTCCCCCTTGCAGGTTCTCGATCCGATCCATCTCCAAAAGCAGCCGTTCCAGCCAGACCGGCCGTCGGCCGCCCTCCTGTCCCCCGCCCGAATAGCAAAAAAAGTAATCCACAAACACAGCGGCCAGGTCACACCGGGCATGCAGCATCGTTTGCAGCGGATTATCCCTCTCCATCCGCGCGCCGATCTCCTTAAAAGCCCGGATTACCCGCCGGCCGGCCCTGGAATCCGTACGGACGCAAGGCGGCAGCGCCGCGCCCGTCAGACGCCCCATCTCCTCATCCCGGTTCAAAAATGCGCCAATCGCCCGAAACAAAGAACGGCTGAAGCCGACGTTGATAATCCGGAAATCCTCCGAATAATAAAACTCATACGTATGCGTATCCCGCGGACGAATAAACACCAAATCACCCTTTTCCAACGTCACGATCGTACCGTTGACCATATGAAGAGCCGTGCCCTCCACGACGATAAAAAACTCGAAAAAATTGTGCGTATGCAGGGACGCCGTCTCCCTGAAGCTCGAATTGCGATATAAAAGCCCGGTCTCCTTGTCAAGAAAGGTATGTTCCTCACCATAGACGGGAATATGCATGCCGTTGTCCCCCCTCTTCCCGATTTCTCCGCCAAGATCCCCGACAGAAGCTACATACCACCATACTCACTCCTGAGCATCTTGTACCACATCAATATAGTACAAAAATTAGGGGACTGTCAACAAGATTTCCGGGTTCGGAGGTGATATATTATAATTACCATAGGCGATTGCAGGAGGGATTTTGACAAATGCCGGGAAGAGGCGCGAGGGACGCCGCGTCCAGGCATTAGGCAAAAATGCCTTACGGCAGTTCCATAGTCTCCGCAATTAAGTAAAAAGTAACGCTTCCACTCTGCGACCGCCGCCCTTTTAACTACCATGCCAAAGGCAGGTTCTACCCAAAGGCCGTGCCGCGATCCTATGGGCTTGGAAAGGTAACAGCCACAAGAAGCCGGGCGTCCCCTTCCCTCCCCCCATCCGATCGTCGCCACCCCAAAAATGAAGGAGGATCCCATGAAACCCACTAAAAAAGCAAGTGAAATGACTACCCGCGAACTGGCCGCCTACATCGACTACTCGGTCTTAAAGCCGGAATTTACCGAGGAGCAGATCATCGAATTGACTCGTGACGGTGTCCGCTTAGGCTGCGCCACCATCTGCATTAACCCCGGCTATATGGAGCTATGCGAGCCTTATGTAAAGGGCTCCGATACCATGCTCTGCCCGGTCTGCGATTTTCCTTTCGGCACAAGCTCCACCGAGTCCAAGGTGCAGCAGATCGAACAGGTCGCGAAATATGATACCGTCAAAGAGGTGGATATCGTCGCGAACTTCGGCTGGGCCCGCGCCGGCCTGTATGACAAGATTACGGAACAGTTAAAGGCCTGCGTGGCTGCCGCCCATAAGTATGGAAGGGAAATCAAGGTTATCTTTGAAACCGACGCCCTGAATGAGGAGCAGATCCGCCGGCTGTGCCATTGCTGTGTGGAGGCCGGGGCTGATTTTGTGAAATCCAGTACGGGCTTTTTGACCGGCTTTGAGGCTAAGGGCGCGACTCCTGAGGTTGTGAAGATGATGATGGAAGAGGTGGACGGTAAGTGCAAGGTCAAGGGCAGCGGCTGCATCCGCACGCGCGAACACTTCCTGCAGCTGATTGATATGGGCATCGACCGCATGGGGATCGGCTATAAATCGGTTCCTGTTGTCCTGGATCTGTAAGCCTGCTTTGTAGGTTTGTCTGCGTTAACTTATAGGGAACTGTCATAGGGCAGTTCCCTTTTTTATGTACAAATTTATTGCTATGAGGTCTGTTCTTTCATAGCGATTATGTCCTTGTAATTGCTTTTTG
>CANSWW010000238.1 GCA_947650845.1 uncultured Lachnospiraceae bacterium | reverse complement strand
TGGAAAAAGCAGAAAATCCAGGCAGACGGCTATCAGATACAGTATTGCATCAATCGCAATTTTAAAGGAAAAACACGAAAAAATATTTTCATCAAAAAAGCAAAGACTTTTTCAAAAAAGATAACAAAACTAAAAGCAAGGCAGAAGTATTACGTGCGGCTCCGTACTTTGAAGAATGTTAAGATAGACGGAAAAACGACCAAATTTTATTCGGACTGGTCAAACGTAAAGACGGTGAGGGCAAAATAAGTAGAGCTGCCTGGCAGACAGGAGAAATCATATGTTGAGACAGACAGGAAACCGCATCGTATATCATTACGATGCGGAAGAAGTATGGATTGAGCCATGGGGAGACCATGCGGTGCGTGTCAGGGCGACAAAACAAGCTGAGATGACGCCGCAGGACTGGGCGCTGCGCGCGCCGCAGGAGCCGGGCGCTGCTGCCGTCACGTGGAATGAGAACGGTGCAGAGCTTGTGAACGGCAAACTCAAGGCGTGCATCACAAAAGGCGGAAAAATCACGATGTACCGCGAAGACGGCAGGCTTCTCATGGAAGAATACTGGCGCAACCGCCGCGATGTGACGGATCCCAAATGCAGTGCGATTGAAGTGGAGGCCAGGGAGTTTCGTCCGAATGTGGGCGGCGATTATCATCTGACGATGCGCTTAGAATCGCTTGACCGAAAGGAAAAAATATATGGCATGGGGCAGTACCAGCAGCCTTATTTAAATCTGAAAGGACTTGATCTGGAGCTTGCGCACAGAAATTCACAGGCGAGCGTGCCGTTTGCAGTCTCCTCGCTTGGCTATGGATTGTTGTGGAATAATCCGGGCATCGGCCGAGCGGTGCTGGGGCAAAATATCATGAGCTTTGAAGCTTACGGGACAAAGCAGTTGGATTATTGGTTTGTGGCGGGCGATACGCCCGCTGAAATTGAGGAGGCCTATGCAAAAGTGACGGGGACAGTTCCGATGATGCCGGAATACGGGTTGGGATTCTGGCAGTGCAAGCTGCGCTATCAGACGCAGGAGGAATTGCTTTCAGTTGCCCGGGAGTATAAGAGAAGGAAGCTTCCCATTGATTTGATTGTGATTGATTTTTTTCATTGGCCAAAACAGGGAGAGTGGAAATTTGACCCGGCGTACTGGCCAAATCCGGACGGCATGATACGGGAATTAAAGGAGATGGGCATAGAACTGATGGTGTCCATCTGGCCGACGGTGGACCGGGAAAGCGAAAATTACGGCGAGATGCTGGAGATGGGATATCTCATCCGCACAGAGCGGGGATTTCGCGTCGGCCTGGATTTTGAGGGGGCGACGATCCATTACGATGCGACAAATCCCGACGCGCGCAGATATGTGTGGGGGAAAGCCAAAAAGAATTATTATGAAAAAGGAATCCGGGTATTTTGGCTGGACGAGGCGGAGCCGGAGTACAGTGCATACGATTTTGACAACTACCGTTATTATCAGGGAACGGATTTGGAAATCGGAAATAGTTATCCGGTGGATTATGCGCGTACTTTTTACGAGGGGATGGAGCGGGAAGGACAGGAAAATATTGTGAATCTTCTTCGGTGTGCGTGGGCGGGAAGCCAGAAGTACGGCGCTCTTGTCTGGTCTGGCGATATCGCTTCGAGTTTTGGCAGTATGAGGAATCAGCTGGCGGCGGGACTGAATATGGGATTGGCGGGAATCCCCTGGTGGACGACCGATATCGGCGGTTTTCATGGGGGAAATCCAGACGATCCCAAGTTCCGCGAGCTGTTTGTGCGGTGGTTCCAGTGGGGGACGTTCTGCCCTGTGATGCGGCTGCACGGCGACCGCGAGCCAAGGCAGCCGCAGGTCGGTACGACAGGCGGCGCGCACTGCTGTTCCGGCGCTGCCAATGAGGTGTGGAGTTACGGCGAAGAGGTCTATCAGATCTGTGAGACATATATGCAGATGCGCGAGCAGATGCGGGACTATACAAGAAGGCTGATGCAGCAGGCGCATGAGAAGGGAACGCCTGTAATGCGGACGCTCTTTTATGAGTTTCCACAGGATGAGAGGTGCTGGGACGTTGAGGACGCCTATCTGTATGGCGACAGGCTTTTGGTTGCGCCGATCTTAGCAGCCGGTGTTACCGGCCGCAGTGTATATCTCCCCGAAGGAAGTGACTGGAGAGATTGTCTCACCGGCAGGGTATACCGCGGAGGGCGGACGGTCGAGACTGAGGTGACGCTTGCGGAAATACCGCTGTTTGTGCGGATGGATTTGCCCGAAGGCGGCGCGTGATAGGAGGAGAGGCTGGATGAAGATTCAAACAGTAACGGAACCGTCGTTTCGACCATATGGGCGTGTGCTGCGGGGATACGATTTTGCAGAGATTTTGGAGAAGATGAAAGATACGCCTCTCCCGGCGGATGGCGTCGTCTATGTACCGTCTTTGGAGGCGCTGGAGTCGACGGCTGCGGCAAAAGAATTTTCAAGACGGGCGTTTGGCGGGATGGAGGTTGAAGTCGGCTTTTGCAACGGCCACAACCATAAGCTCAATGCCATCGAGTACCACCGTTCTTCGGAGATTGACCTCGCCGCGGACGATTTGATTTTGCTTCTGGGAAAGCAGCAGGACATTGAGCGCGGGGATACGTATGACACGTCGAAGATGGAAGCATTTTTGCTGCCGAAAGGCACGGCGGTGGAGCTGTATGCGACGACGCTCCACTATGCGCCGTGCTCGGCCGGCGGGCAGGGGTTTCGCTGCGTCATCGTCCTGCCGCGGGGAACCAACAGTGCGCTGGAGGAAAAACCGGAGCCGGAGGGTGAGGATAAGCTCTTGGCTGCCAGGAATAAATGGCTGATTGCGCATGAGGAGGCGGGGATTTTAGGCGCGCACTGCGGCTTGACAGGGAGCAATCTGGAAGTATAATGGAAACGAGAGGCGTGTGGAGGAACGATAAAAGAATACGGGACAAAAGGAGGCTGCGATGCTGTATATTGGAATTGACTTGGGGACTTCTGCCGTGAAGCTTTTGCTGATGGACAAAAAAGGTCAGATACTTAAAATTGTATCGAAAGAATACCCGATTGCTTTTCCCAGGCCGGGATGGTCGGAGCAGAATCCGAACGATTGGCTGGGACGGTCTTTGGAGGGAATCAGGGAGCTTACGGCGGAGTGCGACAAGGCGCAAGTGGCGGGGATAAGCTTTGGCGGGCAGATGCACGGACTTGTCGCGCTGGATGAGAACGATGCGGTGATTCGGCCGGCAATCCTCTGGAACGACGGCAGGACGGGCAAGGAGACGGACTACCTAAACGACGTGATTGGAAAAGAGAAGCTGTCGGCCTATACGGCAAATATCGCGTTTGCGGGGTTTACGGCTCCGAAGATCCTCTGGATGAGGGAGAGTGAGCCTGAGAATTTTGCAAAGATAAATAAAATCATGCTGCCCAAGGATTACCTGGCCTACATGCTGTCCGGCAGTTTCTGCACCGATGTGTCGGACGCATCCGGCATGCTTTTGATGGATGTCAAAAACCGCCGGTGGTCTGAGGAGATGATTGGAATCTGCGGCATAAAGAAAGAAATGCTGCCGGCGATTTATGAGAGCTATGAGGTGGTCGGCACATTAAAACCCAAGATTGCCGCGGAGCTTGGACTTGGCGACGGCGTAAAAGTAATCGCGGGGGCGGGCGATAACGCGGCGGCTGCCGTCGGTACAGGGACGGTTGGGAACGGCATGTGCAACATTTCCCTTGGCACATCGGGAACCATTTTTGTGGCCAGCGATACGTTTGGGGTGGACAGACACAATGCGCTCCATTCATTTGCCCATGCAGACGGAACGTACCACCTGATGGGGTGCATGCTCAGCGCGGCCTCCTGCAACAAGTGGTGGAGTGAAGATATTCTCGGGACAAGCGATTTTGCGGCGGAGCAGGAGGGTATCACGGCGCTCGGAGAGAACCGCGTGTTCTATTTGCCCTATCTGATGGGGGAGCGTTCGCCGCACAACAATCCGGACGCGAGAGCCGCATTTTTGGGCATGTCGATGGATACGACGAGGCGGGACATGACGCAGGCGGTGCTCGAAGGCGTGATCTTTGGCCTGCGGGATTCCCTGGAAGTTGCGAAAAGCCTTGGACTGGAGATCAGCCGTACCAGGATCTGCGGCGGCGGGGCAAAGAGTCCCCTGTGGAGGCGGATGGCTGCCAATATACTCAATCTGGATGTGGAGATCCCGGCGTCAGAGGAAGGGCCTGCTTTTGGCGCGGCGATGCTGGCGGCTGTGGGATGCGGGGAATATGAGAGTGTCAAAGCTGCCGCAGAGGCTGTTGTGAAACTGGCGGGCACGGTGGAACCGGAGAGGGAATTGGTTGAGAAATATGAAGAGCGGTATCAGAAATTCCGAAGGATTTATCCGGCGGTGAAGGAGTTGTAATAGATTTGCGCCGCTTTTTCAATCCCCCCAGGGCAACAGCATTTACTTTTCATGGGGAGTGGAAATGATTATAACCAATGAG
>CANSWW010000237.1 GCA_947650845.1 uncultured Lachnospiraceae bacterium | reverse complement strand
TTCTCCCGCGTCGGCCGCCCCGGCGCCATCCGCTGTCACCACTCCGGCCGCCGGCCAGAGGATTGTATACGACCAGCCCCATCGAATATTTCTGTACGAAATAGGCCATCTCATCCTCCAGACCGCGCGTAATCAGGTTGTGAACGTTCTGCGCCGCTACCGGCAAAATCCAGTTTGCGTGGCGGGCCGTCCACAAAAGATCGCAGGCTTCCCAGGCCGAGTAATTGGAAAAGCCGATATAGCGTACTTTCCCGCTGTGTACCAGGTCGTTCATCGCCGACAGCGTTTCCTCCATCGGCGTCTCGCGGTCCGGATGGTGGATGTAGTAGATATCCACATAGTCTGTCCCAAGCCGCCGAAGCGATGCTTCCAGCGCTTCGATCATATGCAGACGGGACGCCCTTCTTTCATTGACCCCGTTGCCGGTCGCCAGCCCCATTTTAGTGCCGACGATCACCTGGCGGCGCACCCCGGGCCGGCTTAGGAACCGGCCAATAATCTCTTCGCTGCGGCCGCCGCAGTAGACGTCCCCGGTGTCAATGCTGTTGACGCCGGCCTCCAGCGCCGCCTCCATGATGCGCAAGGATTCCTCGGGCCCCAGCTGGTCGCCAAAGGTTGAGCTGCCCAACGTCATTTGCGACAGCTGAATTCCCGTCCCCTTTAAAAATTTATATTTCATGCATTCCTCCTCTCCGCCACAATTGCCGCCTGTCTGGCATACAGCTCCTTCAGGGCCGGATACAGCTGCCGGTACGTCTGATAGCATTGCTCGTACAAGCCCGCGTTTTCCGGAATCGGTTCCGTCACTGTCTGCGGCCGCAGGATACGGCTGCAGGCCTCTTCCAGAGACGCATAGCATCCCGCGCCCACGCAGGCCAGGATCGCGGCTCCGGCGGCCGGCCCTTCTTCCATGTTCATGGTTACTACCCGGGCCTGATAGACATCCGCCTGAATCTGCCGCCAGAGCGCGCTTTTCGCCCCGCCGCCCATGGCTCTCACCTCGCTCACTGCCACGCCGTTTTCCCGGAATATTTCTATTGTGTCCCGCAGGGAAAAGGTTACTCCTTCCATTACACTGCGGCATAGCGCTTCCCGTCCGTGGCGCAGATTCAGCCCGAAGAACACGCCCCGGGCGTTCTCATCCACATACGGCGTGCTTTCCCCATTTAGATAAGGAAGGAACAACAGGCCCTCGCTGCCGGCCGCCGCCTCCCCCGCCCATTCGCACATCCGGTCATACACATCGATTCCCTGCCCTGCCAGCCGCTCCTTTTCCTCCGCGAAGAAACGGTCGCGCAGCCATTTGAAGGAGCCGCCGGCCGACAGGGTACAGCCCAAAAAGTCGTATTTCCCCGGCACACTATGGCAGGTGCTGAGAATCGCCCGCCTGCGCGTATCGGCAAACGGCGTATCGCAGGCGCCAAAAACCACGCCCGAGGTACCGATCGTCGCTCCGATTATGCCGCTTTTCACCGCGCCGCAGCCGATGCCGCCCACCGGCTGATCCCCGCCGCCGGCCATTACCGGGATGCCGGCACACAGGCCCCAGGCGGCCGCCGTCTCCGGCTTTAAATACCCCGCGATCTCCTGGGATTCCTGTACCCGCTCCGGCATAAAGCTCTCCGGAATTTCCGCTGCGTCCAGCATCCGTTTGGACCAGGCTCGTTTTTTCAAATCGAGTAAAAAGGTCAGGGATGCGTCCGATACGTCCGTCGCCAGCTCCCCGGTCATGCGATAACGCAGGTAATCCTTGGCAAAGACGACCTTATCGATCCGGCGATAGCGCTCGAGCTGATTCCTTTGCAGCCACAAAAGCTTGGCCGCCCAGTAGCTGGGCAGGCAGCTGCTGCCGGTAATGGAGAGCGCTTCTTTTTCATCTATGCGCCGGTTCAGCTCACGGGCTTCTGCGGCGGCCCGCTGGTCGAGCCAGATCAGACAGTTCCCCTCCGCCTCTTTGTCCCGGTTTAAGAGCGTGCAGCCCTGCATCTGCCCCGAAAAACCGATGGCCGCAATCTGCGGGCCATGCCCGCTGTCTCGAACCGCCATCGCCGCGGCTCTGTCAAGCGCCTGCCACCAATCCTCAGGATCCTGCTCTGCCCAGCCGGGCTTCGGCGTGTACACATGGCACTCACAATAGCCCCGCCCGGCCACCGTCCCTTCCTCGTCCATGACGATTACCTTGACCCCGCTTGTTCCGGCGTCAATACCCATAAAATAGTCCATGATTGTTCTCCCCCGTTATTTATTGCAGGTTTGCCAGTTGTTTCTTTGATTATACGGGAGTGTTCTGTGTAAATCCAACATTGTTTTAATGTTACATTATTCCTTTTTGTGTGTTATGCACAGTTTTGGCAGGTGATGCGGCTCATTCAGAATTGCGTCAGAATATACAATACGTCTCTCTTTCGTCCATATTCCCCGGCAAATTTTAATACAATCAAAACGGATACGAAAAAAGCGAGTGCCACATCAAAAGGTGTGTATACCCGCTTCTTTAGATCGGTGACATTCATCACCTAAAATAGAAATCCAAACCAGCAAGCTGAGGTTGGTGTTGCCGGTGCAACGCCCCTGGGTCAGATGGAAGTTAATGGCGCTGGCAATGTAAACTTCGACCTTCGGTTCAGAAATCCCCGGAAAAATCACTTAATTCCAGTTAATGCTCTCATGACTAATTGTTTTGCCTCGTGCGTACTCTGCTCGTACCGCTTGTATATCAGCCAAGTCGGCTGCCGTCTCTATATAATACTTACTTCCTGTTTCTGGACAAATTCCAGAAACTGCATGAGTTCAGCTTCGGTATTCTCTGTCAGCCAGGCGATTCCCATCTCCTGGCGCATATGAAAATGACGGATCGTGACAAAGGACAGCCGCTTCGGCTCATAGTAGCGCATGAGATCGGTCACCAGCATGACGCCGCCGCCTGTCTCGGTCATCAACAGGGCCGATTCGGTTTCCGTGGCCCGGAAAATGATATTGGGATGAAAGCCCAGCCTGGCCCACTGGCTTTCGCGGAATTCGTTCAGCGGCTGGGAAGCCGAGGTATCCGCCGCGATAAAATTCTCGGTCTTTAATTCGTCGATCGTCACCTCGCCCCGGCCGGCCAGCGGATGATCCCGCCCCACCGCCAGCACAATCTCCGGCTCCACCAGCGGCACATAGGAGATGCGCGGGATATCCCGGATAATCACGGTCGGCATCAGGATCGCATCCTGTCGGCGGTTCAAAAGGGAAGGCACCACCTCCTCCAGGGGCACGCTGCTGTATACGGGAACAAAATTCCGGCTTCCATTTGTTTTCTTATATTTTTTTACCAAATCGATCAGCATCCGCTGTTCGAGGATTCCCCAGTAGCCGATCCGCAGATGGCAGGCCGACATCAGCTGCGCCATCTTTGTATCCCGCGCCGCGTCCTCGCACAGGCGCAGGATCTCCGTGGCATATTTCAAAAACACCTCTCCGCTGCGTGTCAGGGACACATGGTGCTTGTCCCGAATTAAAAGCGTGCAGTCCAGCTCTTTTTCCAGATTAGCAATCTGCTTGCTGACCGCGGTCTGCGCCACAAAGCAGCTCTCCGCCGCTTTGGAAAAGCTTTTATACGTGGCTGTCGCCTGAAAATATTTCACCTGCTGCATCGTCATCTTTACCTGTACCTCCTGTCGTAGAAAACCTGCATACGCCTGACAGCGCGCCGCCAAAGCTTGAACGCTACAGCTTCATAATCCGCCATGGTTTCTACGGGTTTGGGGGGTTCTGTGAATTCGGGGGATGCTGCAGAGTCGGGATCTGCTGCGGCTTTGATCGCTTCCTCTGTCTGTGCCTGTCCGTTTACTTCTTCGGTCGTCTTTAATTCTTCACTCATGTTAAACTCATTCCTTTCTCGAAAACCTGTCTTCTATAACTCTGACAGAACTGTGGGATTTCCATACTTTATTCATAGGAAATTTATGGAAATTCTTCCGTGTATCAATTTTTCGGCACGCCGTTCCAGCTTCCGTCCGCATTGACAAAATAGCCGTCGGGAGTCATTTCATTCTGATACATTGCACCAAAAGGCTTCTGCAATGCGCCGGTCGTATCTGAATTCAGGTAATACCAGAGTCCGTTAAGAGCAATCCAGCCGGTTTTCATTCCGCTGTTGATATCTACATAATACCATCTTCCCGCAGCTACATCAAGCACCCAGGAATTTTTTGCAACGGCATCTGCACCAAAAGCATACCATGAACCATTAATCATCTCCCAGGCAACCTGCTCATACGTATTGCCTGCGGCATCCGTAACCATCGCACCTGCCGCATAGCTTCCGTCGGCATACTGCAGTTTCCAGCTGGAATTATCCCAGAGATTTCCCTGCTGCCAATGGCTGTAGCCATCTCCGGCTACCCCGTTTGTCACCCCTGCAACAACACCGGTCACGGAATTTACCTGCCCTTTTCTGCTGTCAAAGGATACTGTACCCTGTGAGGAACCCGGGCCGGATGTGGAATTTGTTCTGGAAGAGGTTGTTCCGCGGGAACCGCCGCCTCCACCTCCACC
>CANSWW010000236.1 GCA_947650845.1 uncultured Lachnospiraceae bacterium | reverse complement strand
CGAGAAGTTTTAAATAGAATTGTGCTAAAGCACAATAGAAACAACCGGCGGATTATGCTATATTCATCTGTAGGAATGTTTTCCCTGCCTAGCTCAGGCATTCGGGGATATTCTCCACATTTTTTAAGAGGAAGGGTATATGAAAGTTCTAATCACTACCGATTTATTTGTAACCGCTACCAACGGCGTTGTCACATCGGTGCGCAATCTTCGCGAGGAGCTTACAAAGCGGGGGCATGAGGTGCGGATCCTTACATTGTCCGCCAACTTAAAATCGTATAAGGAGGGTATGGTTTATTATATCAAATCGATCCCTCTGGGCGTGGTTTATCCTGATGTCCGCATGCCGGTTTCCTACCGAAACCCGTTGATCCGTGAGCTGATCGACTGGAAGCCGGATGTGATTCACAGCCAATGCGAGTTTTTTAGCTTTCAGTTTGCCCGCCATATCGCCAAGGCTACGGGAGCTCCTTTGATCCATACGTACCATACGCTGTATGAGCAGTATGCCACTTATGTCATTCCCAGCAAACGGCTGGGTCGGCGCATGGTGGGGATTTTTTCCCGTCAGAGGTTAAAGCATGTGAACACGGTCATCGCTCCTACCCGCAAAGTGGAAAAATCTCTGCGCGGCTACGGCCTGAATAATCCGATCCGCGTCGTTCCCAGCGGGATTTCGATCGAACAGTATCGTTATCGGATGACAGATGAGGAACGGCAGGCAAAACGGGCGGAGCTGGGTATCCCGGCCGACCACCAGGTGCTGATCAATCTCGGCCGGCTGGGCACGGAAAAAAATCTCGGCGAGCTGCTGACGCTTTTTGCTTCCCTGCTTTCGGTCAACGATCAGCTTACATTCCTGATCGTGGGGGACGGACCCGCCAGGGAGGATTTGGAAAAACAGGCCCAGGAGCTGAACATTGCCCGCCATGTGATCTTCACCGGTATGGTCGCTCCTGCACAGGTGCAGAATTATTACCAGCTGGGAGACATTTTTGTCAGTGCTTCTACCAGCGAGACGCAGGGCTTAACCTACATAGAGGCTGCTGCCAACGGGCTTCCCCTGGTCTGCCGGCAGGATCCTTGTCTGGAGGATGTGATTGAAGAGGGCGTAAATGGGTACGAATATACCGCGTCCGACGAGTTTATCCAGGAAATCAGTTCGATTCTCTGGAATCCCGACTGGCGCAGCGCCGCCGGTCACAGCAGCGAGGAGATTGCCGCTACTTTTGACAAAAGTTATTTTGCCAAAGCTGTTGAGGATATTTATGAGGCCGCCATCGGATGAGCGGCCTCTATTTTTTGTTTAAATACCGCAGGATCCCCATATGTATGCCCCAGGCCAGCTGGTCCTGGTAGGATTCGTCCTTAAGCTTGGCTGCTTCTTCCCAATTGCTTAAAAACCCGCACTCCACGATGACGATGGGACAGGAGGTGTGAAGAAGCAGATAGTATTCGCGGTTTTCTTTAGGAACCCGCATGGTTTCTTCTCCCATCTGCGATGTCAGGGCCGCCTGGAGACTGTCGGTTAGCTGCTTGCCCTCCTCAGAACCTGTATAGTAAAAAATTTGCGTTCCTCTCACGGCTTCGTCGTGAAAGCTGTTCTGATGGATGCTTACGGTCAAATCGGCCTGGCTGTCCTCAATCATCCGGCAGCGGGCCTGCATATCGGCCCGTTTTTTATTGGTATCGCTGCTCTGGTAGAGACCTTCGTCCGTCTCACGGGTCAGGAGTACGGTTACGTCGGCTGCTTCCAGATATTCTTTTACTTTATGTACAATGCTTAGATTGATATCCTTTTCAAGTGTCCCGTCCACGCCTACTTTTCCCGGATCGTTTCCGCCATGCCCTGCGTCCAAGACTACCACGTATCGGCCGTCTGTCTCGGCTGCGGTTGTTTTATTCTGGTTTAACCAGTAGAATACGGCCGATATGAGAGATACCATGCATAGGCCCATGAAGAGTTCTAAGATTCCTTTGCGCATTTTAGCATTTTACCCTGCCTGTTTTTCTTTAGTGCAATATATGCGGGGGATGGGGGAAGGTATGCGCGCCGGGTGGGTCTCTATGGCTCGCAGTGCTAACCTCGATTCCGCTTCGCTTCATCTCGGTCGCGGACATTCGCCCTATGCCTGTGCATAAAGGAAGGCTTGCGTCCCTATCCGAAAGACGCAAGCCTGTCCTTTTACGATTGCGATTCTGTTTTTATGTCAGAGAAGGGGGCGTTCAGCGGTTCATGTATCCGGCGACGGCTTCCCATGCGTCGTCCGACTCTAACCCCAGCTTCCAGAATGCGACTCCCGCCAAATCATACGAGGAAACCGCATTGAGCTTTGCCTGCAGGGAACGAATATCCTCCAGCCAAATCCGGTAAAGAGAACCATCCTGCTCATATTCACCATAATACTGACTCATCTCCTCATTCCAGACCAGCTCTGCTTCACCGTCCTCCAGCAGACGGCGGGCTTTGCCCATTCCGACTGCCGTGGAGCTTAATACATATTCGGCGCTCAAAGGATCCGCTCCCTCCGCTACCTCTACCGCCGGGTCAAATTCCCACACTCTTGTATAAAACGGAAGCGCGTTGATGACCCGGTCCTGCGGCGCTTCCAGCAGGGTATTCTCGATCCCCGATACCACGAACGGCAGCGAGGCCGTCGAGCCTGCGTCGGAAGTCCGCCAATGCTCGTCGTATCCCATGATGATGAGATAATCGGCCATCACACCCTGTTCCGCCCGGTCATAATAGGCGGTGCCTGCGCTGGGGACATAATTGTCCACCGACAGCACGGTGCCGTTTTGCCGGCAGGCTGTGGACAGCTCGCGGATAAACTGCACAAAATGGATGCCTACATCCTCTTTGATTCCCTCAAAGTCCACGTTGATACCGTCTAATCCGTACTGCCGGACCGCCTCCATCAGATTGCGGATCAGGGCCGTACGACTGCTCGTACGCGACAGCACCTCGTAGGTGCTGACCTCCGAATTAAAATTGTCGATCAACGCCCATACCTCCAGGCCTCTGGCATGGGCCGTCTCCACATAGCCGGCATCCGCCAGCGAAGCAAAATTTCCCGCATCGTCACTCAGAGAAAACCAGGTCGGGGCAATTACATTCACACTCCGTACGGCCGCAAGAGCCTCCTCCAGCGCTTCCCCGCCCGTCTGTTCAAAGACCTGGTGCCAGACCAGACAGATTTCATGATCTCTCGACAGATTGGTGTATTCCGGCTCCGTAAAATCCGAGGCCGTCTCCGACACCGCCGGTTCCTCCATCTTCTTGTTCTGGATATAACCGATAAACCCGTCGGCCGTGCGTACCTCGCTCCATTCATCCATACGGTCCAGGATCACGACCTGCGAACCGGCCGCCACATCGGCTACGATCTCGCTCTTGATGCCGCCCAGCCGGCGAAGCTGCGTATCCTCCTGCACAACCGACTGCTGGCGAATTCCCCAAGAGGTGTCCAGATACAGACGCCCCGGCTGCTCGTACAGCTGGAAATCCACGGCCGTAAACTGACGGATGCAGCTGACGGAAACATAAAAAACAGCATTCTCCTCATACCAGACAGGAGCATTGTTTCCCGCCACATCGTTCCAGCCGGCCATATCCGACAGCCGTGTCCCCTCCGGGATTTGCTCGATCCGATCCGGCAGGGCATATAAAAGAAGGCGTTCTCTCTCATCGATGTAAATCCGTTTATTCAGCAGAGAGACTACGTAGGAGTGGGACAAATACGCTTCCCCCTCACGGATCTTCGCCTTCTCTTCCGTCAGCAGGTTGTTCACAAGGATGGCCGCCTCGTCGGCCGCTGTCACCTGATACATCTCATTCAGGTCCATACGTTCTTTCGAGGGGCTGTAGCGCTCCCGTATATATCCAAAACCGGCAACCGCGCAAATCACCAGGATCAACGCGCAGGAAATCGCGGTCGGAAGCCATCTCTTTGGTCTTTTTCTCATTGGGGTCCTCCGTTTCTATCGGCCAGGGGCCTGTATCAAACATTCTAGCACAAAACGGCGGGACTTTCAATGGGGCTTTCGCCCAGGCCCGGACGAATCGCTTTCCTCCGGTAAAGGCGGAATCGATTCCGGCAAAAGAAAACCGGCCCTTATCCTTTCGGTATCTCGTTTTCCTCCGGGTCTGCGCCGGCCTCCTCGTCCGGACGGATGTCGTCAAAATTCATCCGAACAATATAATTCTCGTCATCGGCTACAAAATCACACATATACGCCCCCTTTTCCCTGACCGCACAGATCTTCGCAATATCTTCCAGCGGAAGGCTGGCATCCTTTAAGGTAATCTCTACGCCGGCCGTCTGATACCGTCTCAACTGCTCCATAAACGGAATGTCTTCCCTGGCGCCCTGTGAATACGGGGCTTCTTCAGGCTCTCTCTCCATTCGTATCACCTCCGGCTTTTCCACGGCCCGGGAAAGCATCTGTTTTCGTAACACATCAAATCGGCTTTTCCCAAAGCATTTTACCTCTGCCTTCTCCCTCTAAATTCTTTTTTTAGTGCCTGCAAATTCTCTTTATTT